>JBBIKN010000129.1:0-8761 GCA_037445435.1 Nitrospira sp.
TGGATCTCGGTATCGCCGTGCATTGTTACATCATCGTCGGGTTCCCCACGGAAAAAGAAGACGAAGCGCTGGAAACCATGAACTTTATCGTCGAAAACAAGAAACTTCACGAGTCGTATGGATTTTCTTGTCAGCCCTGCCTGTTCGACTTGGAAAAGGAAGCTCCGATTATGAGCGACCCCGGCGGATATGGGATTCGACGAATCATGCGCCCCTCGGCGGAAGACTTGAGCCTGGGATTTTTCTATGAAGTGCAGGAGGGCATGACTCCAGACCAGGCAGAGCGACTGTATCAGTATGTCTATGAACGGATCAGTGAAGTCGTGTGCGAGCTCCCCTTCAACTATGCGATGGCCGACGGTCTTCTGTATATCTCGCGGGCCAAAGAAGGAGCTGTCAAGGCTCCGCTGGCCACGCGTTGACCCCATTTTTTGACGGCAGTTATAATGCCGGATCTACAAACTTCGCCATGAAAGCAGCGATGACGAGCGAACGATTGTCGGGGAAGATTTCGGATTTCGGTCCGCTGTTCGAGTACGCGGTGAAGCTCGTGCTGCTTGCTTCTTTTCTCGAGCTGGTGCTGTATCGTCTGCTCTCTCGCCTCGGGATGCATCTGAGCAAAATGGCTGCGACTCACCCATGGATTACGCCCACCTTCACGGCCTTGACGGAAGTGGGGACCTGGTTGCTCAACATTGTGGCGGTGTTGTTGTTCTTGTCCCTTACGGTGACCATCGTCACTCGGTGGGGGAGGCATGAGACCAGTCGACTCCTCAAGTCGGGGATGGCCGGCACGGTGTTGTTGATGCTGTCGACCATTCTGTTCCTCGTTATACAGCCGGGGATGCTGGGGGCGATCATCTATAACAGCCTGACGTTCCTGGTGCTGACGCTTCTAATCATGGAATATCTGCTCACCCATCGCGAGCCGGCACAACGTGTTCTGGCGGCCACGTATTACTTGGGTGTGTCCGGATGGCTGTACTATCAGGTCGTTTCGACCACTTACAGTTTGATGGGAATTGTCGCAGAGCCTCCCTTCGTCTACGCCTCTCATCGTGCGGGGGAGGCGTTGATGGTGCTGGCGAGTTTCGTAGTGTTTCTCGCCTACGGTCAGAGCAAGAGCTTGTCATTGGGGACTAAGAATCGCCGACAGCGGAACAGAGCCATCTGGTTTTGGTCGACGACGGGATTCATTTTTTCTTCGTTGATCATCGTTGACTACCTCTTGGATATCGTGAACCCTGCGTTTGCGTCGGCCTTTCGACAGGCGTCACAGGGCATCGGCTGGATCTTTCAGTTCGGGATGGGTTATACGTTCTATCTTCCGTTTGCGCTGTATGTCGGTGGACTCCTCTGTTGGTCCTACACGGTCCTCAAGTTGCTGATGACCGGGCGACTGGCCGGCTATGGAATCGGCCTGATGTTCATCGCCGGTTATGCCTTACTGTTCTCGAATCTTACGTTGATGGTGGTTCTCGGAGTCATGTTGCTTGTCCTTGATCGAATGAAATCGACCGTTGCTGAATCGGTGTCGGCTTCCACCGGTCCGGTGATGACCGCATCGGACGGTCTACTCCCAGGGCAGGCTTAAGTTGCAGAGCGAGATGATTAATTATGGAAAATCCAAGTCCGACGCCGTCCCAGTCAGAGACCGTTCTTGACCCCGGCGACCAGCCGCTCACGCCGGAAGAAGAGATCGCCGGGATCGAAAAGTTATTGGCGAGTGAGCCGGATGACTTTCAGGCCCGCTGTCGACTGGGTGAATTGTATTTTAGTAAAGGACGACTCGACGACGCGTTAGCGGAAGTCAAAAAAGCGATTGAAATGGCGGAATCCCTGCGCGCAGAAATGAATCGGTCGCTGGCCATGTATTATGCAAACTTGGGCACGATCTATGCCACCAAAAACATGACCGATGAAGCCGAGGCCGAGTTTCGGCATGCGTTGGATATCTTCCCTCATGATGTCCTGGCGCTGTTCAACCTTGGGAGGCTCTACGCAGACAAGAAGCAATACATGGAGGCGAAGAACTACTATGAGCGCCTCGTCGAAATCACCCCGGACGACCCGATCGCCTGGTATAACCTTGCCGGAGTCTATATCGAACTGGATAATCCGCAAGTGTCCGACTACAACACGATCGATATGGGGATTCAGTGTTACCTTCGTACCCTGGAGTTGGATCCTAAGCACTTGGAGTCGAGCTTCAAGCTGATGGAAATCGCGCTCAGTCATAAGAAGACCGATTTAGCGGTCAGGGTCATGGAGAGCGCGGTGGAGCATAATCCGGATGAACCACTCGCGTACTACAACCTCATCAGCGTGTACGACAAGTGTAAGATGTTTGATCAGGCAGAAGAGGCGCGCAAACGGTTGAAGGAACGGTTTGCCAAGAAGGCGAAGGATGGTCCGAGGTCCTAATTCACTTTTAGGAAGAGGTGCACTATGTTTGGCAGTCTAGGGTTTACCGAGTTGGTCCTCATCCTCATGATCGTGTTGATTATCTTCGGCGCGGGGAAATTGCCTCAATTGGGCGAAGGACTCGGCAAGGCGATCAAAGGATTCAAGAAGTCCGTCCACGAGGCGGACGCGATCGAGGCGGAAGCTCAAGCAGCGGCCCAACAGGCAGCTGCGCCTCAAGCCGTGACTGCGGCTCCCACCCAGAATGCCGCACTGAATCAACCCGCGGGAGCCACTGCGCAGCCGGCGCCACGAGCCTAACACGCCGCGTATGGACACCGAACTCGGCTTAGCCATCGGCTACATTGAAACCTTTGCCGGGAACGGCAAGGCCCGCAGCACGGGTGACGGCAAGCGTGCAGTGAAAGCCGGGATCCCACTCCCTCATCACCTCGCTCTCGACAAGACGGAGCAGTGGCTCTACGTCGCCGAGTCAGGGTCTGACCGAGTCCGGCGCATCAACCTCCAAGAAGGCACGGTCCATAATTTTGCCGGAATCGGCGAGACGTGCTACAGCGGCGATGAGGGTTCCTGTGCAGAAGCAGGACTCTATCTGCCCTTGGGTGTCGCGTTTGATTCCCAGAACAATTTGTATATCTGTGACTCCGGAAGCAATCGGATCCGAAAGGTCGATCATGAGACAGGCATCATCACGACGGTGATCGGCACCGGTCAGCATGGGTTCAATGGGGACGGCCCTGCGTTGGAAGTCAATCTGACGTGGCCTGCGGCGATCGCCTTCGATCGCGATGATGTTCTCTTCATCGCCGATACTCAAGCTCATAGGGTGAGACGGTTTGATCCAAGAACAGGAGTGGTTACGACGATTGCCGGGACCTGGTCGGCTGAAGATGAAGCGCGGGAACAGCCGTTGGTGGCTCGGAATTTAGTAGTGCTG
Organism: Nitrospira sp.; assembly: GCA_037445435.1. Lineage (GTDB taxonomy): Bacteria > Nitrospirota > Nitrospiria > Nitrospirales > Nitrospiraceae > Nitrospira_D. The sequence continues at coordinate 3,362 of JBBIKN010000129.1, forward strand.
TCGGGCGATGCGATTGGAATCGATTTCAGCGATGACCAGGGATGGCTCATGCCGGTCTGTTCCGATGGACTGGACATGTCGATGTATTTGGACGACGGAAAGCCTGCGTTGGACGCGCGCCTTTACGACATTGTCGGCATCGCGGTGGATGACCAGGGCGACGTGTACGTCGTCGACAAGGGGAGCAATCGCGTGAGAAAAATCGATTCGCGGACAGGAATCATTTCCACCGTGGCCGGGATCTGTCGGTACGGATATGACGGTGACGACAAGCCCGCTGTCCGAGCCATGCTGCATGCTCCAGAAGCCGTGATTTTCGATGACGATGATAACCTCTACATCTCCGATACGATGAATCACCGAGTCCGCAAGGTGGATGCGAAGACCGGCTTCATTACCACGGTCGCGGGGAACGGAGACAGCGGATATGAAGACAAGAATATCGGCGGCTGTGGGGCCGCTCGATTCGTTGCCAAGGAATCAGCCGGGATGGTGAGACATGGAGACGGTTTGCTCGGCACCGAGGCCGTCGTGAATTCGCCTGTTGGTTTGGCGTTAGACTCACAAGGCCATCTCTATATCTGCGAACGGGGAGAGAATAAGATACGCCGTCTGAAACTTTCGTAGCCCGCCACTCCTGCTTCCACATTTGTCTCGCACAGGTTTTGTGGTATTCTGAGTTCGGCTCTTTATCGGAGTACGATACGGTGCGAATGACAGACGTTGGGAGATCTCGTGCTCACCTGTTTGGATTTTTTTCCGTCCTAATCGTCATTGCCAGTATCCTCGGTGCCTTTGGGATTCCCCTGGTCAGTTCGGAAGGGGTGACCATTAGGTCCTATTTGATCCAAGGCGATTTGCCGAATGCAGCCGAGGATACGGCCTGGCAAAAGGTTTCGTCGACCACCATTCCCCTGAGCGGGCAAGTCATCACCAGACCGGTATGGCCGGAACCGACCGTGCGCGCCTTGACCGTGCGGTCCGTCCACAACGGGACCGATATCGCCTTCCTGCTTGAATGGCAAGACAACACGAAGAATGATCGTTTAACTCCCGGTACCTTTAGGGACGGTGCCGCGATCGGTCTTCCTCTCGGGGATGCTCCGGCTTTTTTTTGTATGGGACAGCTGGATCACTACATTAACATCTGGCATTGGAAAGCTGATTGGCAAAGTGACATCGACCGACGAGCGGCTCGAACATCGGAGAAACGAGAGGGTGGAGTACGGACCTTCGAAGTCATTCCAAGGCGAGTTTCGTCGGTGGAGGATTTGATCGGCGGAGGATTCAGCACGTTGACCACAAAAGATAAGCAAGGGCGGGTGCAGGGGCAGGCGCTCTGGAAGGACGGTGTCTGGCATGTCGTGATGCGTCGTTCCCTTGTGAGCGAGGAACAAGAGAATGAAGCCACGCTCGTTCCTGGTCGTATTCAGACCGTGTCATTTGCCGTGTGGAATGGGGAAAACAAAGAGCGAAATGGTCAGAAGGCCGTAGCACCATGGTTTCAACTCAGCATTGATCCCGTCACCAAACTGTAACAGCGTGGTGAGAAGCCTGCCTCTGTCTGTGTTTCCCACGGGGTTTCTTCACGGAGCTAAGCTGTAAGGCTGGTTAGTGAGAGACAGAATTCTGAGAGAACTGATTCTATGGGCATTGATACTGGTCAGCGGTCTTTTCCCTTGCGGTATGGAAACTGTGCAAGCTGAGACGCAGAGCGGTGCGATGACAGAGGAGGAAGCATCTAGGCTCGGAGAGGAGTTCGGGATCGTTGTCGGTCCCGTGGATGAAGAGATTCAACAAGAACTCAAACTGCAGAAACCGCAGGGAGTCGCGGTGTTCGAGGTCATTGGGAATTCACGCGCGGACTATGCAGGGATTAAGGTTCGATCCGTCATCAAAGAAATCGATAAACAGGAGATCCGCAACATGGCGGATTTTGGACGAGCTCTTAAGAAAGCGATGAAAGAATGTAACTTTACCGTCGGAACCTATGAGCCGGCAGATCCAGGCGATCCGGTCGCCTGGGGAGTCAATTTTCACTTTGTCGGCTGTAAGCGGGATTAGCACATCAAAGTCGCAAAGTATGGCGAAGCTACAATCCATCGGACGGATCGGATTATTCCTGATGATCATAGGCCTCAATGGTCTCTCTCAGGAGCGAGCGAGTGCTGAAGGGGTGAATGATCAATCCCCGGCCGATTGGGTGGCGGAAATCGAGAAAGTTTTCATCCGCTCCGAAGACTGCAAGCAGTGCCATGAGCGTCATTACGAAGAGTGGAAGGGGGCCAGAGAACAGACGCCGGACTTGAAGACCTTTGGCCGCGTGGATGCGGCCCTTCTGCACGGGACATCATTGGAGTCACCCGTCTTTCGAACTGTGCTGGGTCTTTGGAGGCAGACGAATCCGACGCCCGATGAACAGCGCCGCTGTCTCTCGTGCCATGTGCCCTCCGTAAACGTATTCCCCCAACATGCGGAGAAGATTGCGGCGCACGTGATTGCCGGCACACCGAAAATTGAAGGGATCGGCTGTGCAGCCTGCCATTTGATGAATGGGACGGAAAAGGGCCTGAGCTCCCCGCCGACATTCACGTTGCAGCCGGGCAGCACCTTCTACGGGCCGTATTCCAATCCGGAGGAAAACCTGGTCCATCCGGCCGCACAGTCGGATCAATTTCGCGAGGTCAGCTTTTGCGCCTCTTGTCATTTCGATAAAGTGAAAGATGTGACGAAGAAGAATCTGCCGGGAGAAATTCTCGAGGGAACGATTTGTCAGGATTGCCACATGGAGCCCTCGACCGGGAGTTCCACGTCGAGACGCGGGGCGATGACCAGATCCATCGGACGTCATTGGTTTCGTGGCGTCGTTGTCTCCGGGATAATGTTAAAGAATCGGAACCTGCAGGCTGAGTGGATGCCTCGGATCGATGTTGAAGTGGCGAAGACCGGTACGGTGGTGGAAGGCACCGGGGTCGTGAAGGTCGGCAGCTTGCCACACAGTTTCCCCGATGGCGATCCGGTATTGAAACAGTTCTTTCTGACTGTCACGGTGAAGGACGCGGCGGGCACGACATTAGCGGAAGAGACGAAACAATTTGGGTTGCCCTATGAAAGGATTCTTCGCGGTCCGATTCCTGATCCCTTCATTAAGGGGGGCAATACGAGGAAGGTTCCATTTGCACTGACGCTTCCCGCCGGGGCCGCTGCCTCGTCGATAGAGGTCGTGCTCACCTATGCGCTCATTCCCAGGCCAGCGCCTACGCTGACGGAAAAGTATCTCGCTTCTCTGCAGACCGAGAAAGAACGAGAAGAGGCGAAGCAAATCATCCAAGCATATACTCAACGGCACTTTCTGACGTATCGTGTCAAATCACTTTCCTAGCAGAATGCTGAAAAAGTCCACCCGCGGCGTTCTCGCATCGCTCAGAGGCTCAACGTACCGACGGGACAGAGCTGCGAAAGCAGCTCGGGGCGGGTCGGGTGAGAAAGATTACGCCTCGCCTCTAAGACACTGGGCGCTCACCAACTCGCGCCCGTCCGCAAACGTGAGGCTCCTTATTCGTCGCCTCGCGAACCTCGCTGCGGCCTTGCTGGACAGCCTTTTGGGGCATCCTAAAGTTATTCCGTCGGTAGCACCGGCCGGAGTAAGGCCGGTAAAGCGCCTGGCAGATGGTCTCAGCCTTGTTGGAATGGCTTGCCTTACACTTTTAACTATCGGTTACCCGACTTGGTCCATAGCGCAGGATGTGAAAGCTCAGTCGCAAATTGAAAAGGCCTTTCCTCATTCCAGCAAATGCAAGCGGTGTCATGAACGTGTGTATGAGGAGTGGGAAACCTCGCCTCTGGCAAAGTCCATCCATTCCCCGGCGTTTCGGGCATCCCTCGATGTTTATCTCAGATCGCCGGCAGGAAAGGACAAGGCGGTCTGTTTCCGGTGTCATGCTCCGCAAGTGCGTGAGTTCCAGGAGCATGTTGAGCTCTTTGTCGATCAAGCGAAAACAGGCGATCCATCCTTGGACGGCGTCGCCTGTAGCCAGTGTCATTTGATCAAGCATGTGGATCGATCGAAACATCCCCCCGAACCGAAATATGAAATCGGCGGCAAGACACTCTATGGACCATACAAGGACTTCGTTCAAAACCTTGCGCATCAGTCCATGGAATTGAGTTTGTTCCAGAAGTCCGATCTGTGTCTGAACTGCCATCAGTCGGTTCCCTCAGCCATGAACCTGGGGAAGACCAATGATTTGCTCGGCAACTGGGACCAAAGTCGGGCGGTCAAGTCAGGCAAAGAATGCCAGACGTGTCACATGCCTCAACAGGTCGGCGAGTCGGCCAATGGAGAAAAGAAGCGTACGATCGCCAACCATAGTTTTCCAGGGCGCATCGGCAAGTTGCGTCAGGAAGCGGCGAAGCTCGATGTGCAGACCAAAATTGAGGGGGAGAAGACGACCGTTATGGTAAAAGTTCAAAGTCTGGTGCCGCATAACCTCCCGGCTACCCATCCGGCCTGGGCAACGGTGGTGTTAAACCTGGACGTCAAAGGGAAAAACCTCAAAACGGTGTTTTCCGATAAGCGTGTCTATGGTCGAACCTATGCCGATGCTCAAGGACAGAAGACGATCTTCGACTTCGAAGCGGTGAAAGTCGTCGAAGACACAGTCTTGAAACCCGAAGAGACGAGAGAGGAAACCTTCACCTTCCCGACACCGAAAGACACTAAAACCTTCGATGTCGAAGTCAGCCTCGATTACGGTCCATTGAACGGCCCCGAATCTTTTCTCCAGCGTGTCGAAGCCGAATCATCCCAAGGCGCCCAAGATCCGGTCTTTCAGCCGATCGAAATCGTGAGACGGACGGAGAATATTCCGGTCGGTAAGTAGCTGGGCAGGCGTAAAAGTAAGACGCGAAACCGCCCATGTCTTTTAACCTTCCTCTTAATGAGATGAGCCTTCACGAGAAACTTGCTGCGATGGAGTCTCTGTGGGAAGACATTGCCCGTACTCCGGAAGCCATCGAGTCCCCCTCATGGCACAAAGACATCCTTGATGAGCGCCGCCAACGACTTGCCACGGGACAATCTGAATTCGTCGATTGGGAGACCGCCAAAGCGAACATTCGAAACAAGGTCTTGTAAGAATCAAGATTCTGGACGACTCAGGATGATCTAACCGGAGCTTCGCTTTTATAAAGACCGGAAGGCCGGTCTTGGGGCCTACTTCCTGGCTGCTTGTTTTCAGATACTAATTCTCTTCTCCCGTACGGTGGGATCGACTCGTCTGAAGAGCTTTCCCCCTTCCCGTGCCGCCTGGCTAGCCTCTTGATTTCCATGGTCTTTCAAAGATTTGTCGCCTAGGGATCCCGGCTGTGGCACCGCACCACAGGCAGAAGCTAGACTAA
>JBBIKN010000130.1:0-8732 GCA_037445435.1 Nitrospira sp.
TTGGTCCGATCGCATGAACACCATCCGTGACTACCATCATGAATAATCCCGGCTAGAGGCGATTTTCGTCTGGCATCATCTATGCTCCCCTTGTGAGGAGCCTCCCTCAGGGGGATTGCTCGACTCACTGGCCTGGTGGGTTCATAGAGCGATCCCCCACCCAATATTTCATGCACAGGATCTCTTCTGCATCGCGCAGCTGATGCGCCACGGCTTCACTCTCTGAACGGTCTGTTGTAGAGTGTCGGCGCCTAGCGGGATGTTGAAAAAGCCCTCGCTTCAACTGCTCGAACGTTCATTAGTAAGATGGCGAAAAAGCAAACCAATTCCAAAATTGCGGTCGCAGGGGCGCTGACCCTCGTACTGGCGTTCGCCGGCGTTTTGCTCGTGAAGGAACCGTTACGGAGTTCACGGCCGGTCGGTACGGGACTGGACATGAAGGCCACGATCGAGGAACAGACCGTTCGGGCTCGATTATGGGAAGATCCGGTGGCGGCGGTCCAGCGAGGACTGCGTGAAACGAGAACAAACCGTCTGGCCTCAACGCCCATCCTACCGCTCACACAACGATTCAGATCCCTTCGTCAAGCGATCGCCGACCGAGTCAAGGATGGCCGTCACGTCACGGTCCTCCTGGTGACTACCAGCGGAGGTCCCTACGTCGAGAGCACCGAATCGCGTATCCGCGATCGCTATGCCGTCGGCACCGCACTCGGCGTAGCCTGTTATGTGCCCGACCAGGAAGGCCAACTGTCGTTTGTCGAGTGGGACCCACAAGGGCCCATTCCTGCCTTGCCGTACGAATGGTATCGGCTCAGGAAGACGAAGATGTGCGGCGAAGAAGGGAGACGTTCCCAGGATGTGCTGGTGGTCTGGTTTCCGGACGAAGCACTGAGTCGAGGGTTCTTTGCGAGTCTGACATCCTTTTCCCAAGCGCTCGTCTGCCAAGAATCGGAAAAGACAAGCAAATGCCTCCTGACGAACGACAAACAGAAACTCGTTCGGCTGAATCCCAGGCTGCAACAGGCGGTGACGTTCAAGATCCTGGGACCTCGCAGCTCCTCTTCATTCCGCGCGCTCCTGACTGAAGCCGGCATTGCGTACGCCGAGCCGCACGGAGGTATCGGTGTCTGGCCGAATGCGGACGGGTGGATCGACCTCTATTCGCCCTGGAGCAGCGCCATGAAAGGATTATTGGCCTACGGACTCAAGACCGACGCCGGGAAAGGGGCGGCCTGTGTCACGTACGACTCGTGCGAGCGGGAATTCTCCCGGCGGCTGTCCCACGCGAATATCAGGCTCGCCTATGACATCGGTTCCGACGACCGATTGTTCGAATCGTTGGTCGAGGAGTTGGAACGCCGGCAGGTGCGTCTGGGGTGGGATGCGGTGATCCTGATCGGTGAATGGGATTCGTTCTATGGGCGGGCGCTCCCCATCGAATTCCGGGCCGCCGCGTGCAAGAAGATCGCGACGTTTCCCGAGAGAGACTTGAAGCTGATTCAGATCCCGGTGGACATCAAGAATTGGTGCTCCACGATTCCGCACGCCATCGACCTGCAGATTCAGCGGCAGGCCGACTACGAATCGCTCCTCCTCAACGTCTTTCGCTATAGCTACATGAGCGGGCTGGACGGTGAAGTGTCGGGCGATGAGCAAGGGAAGGTTACGCGGACCGACAGTGCCAAGGACGGGCAGCGAGCTCGTGCCGAAGGGACAAGTCAGGTCGATTATGTCCAGTCACTCGTGGATCGTATCCATGAGGAAGGAGAGGGGGCACGAGCTATCGGGATCTTGGGAACGGATCCGTATGATGCGCTGCTGATCATCAAGGCGCTACGCCCGGCGTTTCCACATGCCATTTTCTTTACCGTGGACCTCGATGCGCGCCATCTCCATCCGAGCGAGTACAAGTCGACGCGCAACATGGTGATCGCGTCTCCATTTGGCCTGCAGTTGGAGGGAGGTCTCCAGCGGGACGTCCCACCGTTCCGCAGCAGCTACCAGACCTCGGCCTACTTGGCTACGTTACAGGCGGTCGGTCATGTGACGTGTCATCCGGAGAAACCGTCCAATGCCGTGAACGGTCCTTGCGTCACCAGCTATCATGTCTCGTTGACGCCGGAGGGACGGCTCTATGATGCCGGGTCCCATCCACGGCTGTTCGAAGTCGGACGGGACGGGGCTGTCGACTTAAGCGTGGTGATGAAGGAAGGGGTGCGGACGGTTCATCCCTTGCGGCAGGACCTGGACTACACCGACTCGTACGGTCAACTGAAGCAGGGAGTTGGGTTCGACAACGCGGCTGTAGCCGCTTCGGCCGCGGTGGGGTTTGCCCTCGTAGTGGTCGTAGCCTGGAGTAACCAGCGTCTTTGGTCCAGGGTCGCGAGGCATCCGCGTGTGATCAGTGTGACCGCCCTTGCACTCATCGCTTTATTTGTTGTCTTCGTGCTGGCGGGTGGGGCTGATGCGTTGCTGGCCAACCACGATGAGGGAGAGCCGTTCTCCTGGACCGCCGGCGTCAGCATCTGGCCGAGCGAGCTGCTTCGTCTCGTCGTCGTGGTGCTGTCCGCACTCCTGTTTCTGAAGGGGATTCGCGATCTCAAGAAGAACGGCGAACACATCGGCGAGAAGTTTCAATTCGAGGAGCCAGAAAGGCGTCACCGGTTCTCACCCAGCACATTTTGGACGAACCTCAAACGGGTGTACCATCCGGTCGCCACGACGGCCGCCACGACCGTGGATCAAGCTTGGGCTCGTTACCGCGAAGCCAGTCAGTTGAGCCAGGGGCTTGCCCGCACGATGCTGTTGTTGGGGATTTACCTGGGCGCGATCGGGGCGATCGGGTATTTCGTGCTCGACGAGGAATATATCCACCCCTGTCGGGGTCTCTTGAGCTGTCGGGTAGACTGGTTCCTGACGCTGGCCAGCGTCGGCATCGTCGTGCTGCTCAATCTTGCGGTCTTCGATGCCGTGATGCTGTGCCGACGGTGGATCGGCTGGGTCCTCGGGTCGACGGGAGGCTGGTCGGATCGGGTCCGGGAAGAGTACCTGCGTGAGTATGGATTGGGTGAAGCTCCGAAGGCCGAGTTTGAAAAATTGAAGTATTTGGCCGTGGTGGATCTCATCGCCCAGCGGACAGAGGTAGTCAACCGATTGATCCGGTATCCCTTTATCACTCTGTTGATCATGATCGCCGCGCGCAACGAGTATTTCGACATTTGGAATTATCCTTTACTATTGTTGCTGTCCTGGTCGGTCAATGTCCTGTTGGCGCTGCTCGGTGCGTTCCTGCTCTACCAATCCGCCAGCCAAGCGAAAGTAGCGATGCTGGCCGGACTCAATCGGCAAATGGTCCAGACCTTCGGCACCGGGAAGGATCACGACATCCGCGTGAAGCAGATCCAGCACGTCATCGGCGAGGTAGAAGCCAACGAGCAAGGGGCCTTTGTGCCGCTCTACCAGCAGCCGGTCGTCGAATCGTCGTTGTACGGCCTGGTGGCGCTGCTTCAATATCTCTACCTCAAATAGGCAATGCTCATGCAAGAAGCTCAGTTGGGCGGGTTGAAAGTGAGGCTTGCCGGTGGCTCAGATGGCCATGGCGGCGGCAACGGGCCGGTCGTCATGCTCCTTCATGGGTTCGGAGCTCCAGGGGACGATCTGGTGCCGCTCGCGGACGTGATCGATATGCCGCCCGGAACGCGCTGGCTCTTTCCAGAAGCGCCGCTCTCGCTCAACATGGGGTTCGGCGATTCACGCGCCTGGTGGATCATCGACTTCGCCCGTATCCAGGCTGACCGCGAAGCGGGCCGTATTCGTGATCTGTCGGTGGAGATTCCGCAGGGTTTGGCCTTGGCACGAGAACGGGTGCTGGCCTTTCTTAAGGAGCTCCCGAGGCAACTCCCGATCGATTACAAGAAGACCGTCATCGGTGGCTTTTCTCAAGGCGCGATGCTCACCTGCGATGCCGTGCTCCATACGGACTATCCATTTGCCGGCCTGGTGCAGCTGTCCGGAAACCTGCTGGCCCAGACGGTCTGGGGGCCCCTCATGCCAAAACGCAAAGGCTTGCCGGTCTTCCAAAGCCATGGCACGAAGGATGACATTCTTCCCCATATCGGTGCAGAACGTCTCCGTGACGCGCTCAGTCAGTCAGGTCTTCGCGTTGAATGGCACAGCTTCCAAGGCGGGCACGAGATTCCGGAAACGGCGCTGCACAGCTTGAGCACGTTCATCATGAAAGCATTCGAAGGATAAACATGCAGCCCTTTGAGCTGACCGGTGTGGACGGCAAACGTATCAAAGGCGATCGCGCCGATGGGACAGACCGGCAGATCCTCTTCATCACCGGCTTTCTCTCGAAACGTTGGGGCAATAAGAGCAAGGCTTTGGCGCAGTGGTGCCAGGAGAAGGGTTGGGGGTTCTGTTGTTACGACGTGCGTGGGTTCGGCGACTCGGAAGGTCAGTTCACGGACTACACGCTCTCTGATTGGATCGCCGATGCACGGACCGTGCTCATCATGCTGACCGGTGACGATCATCTCACCCGCCCACCCCAGGCGTTATCTCACCCACCCACCCCGAGCCTACCAAGCCAGGCTCCTGTACCCAAGGATGCATCTCCTCCCCGAGTGACCATCGTCGGCAACTCGCTCGGCGGTTGGATCGCCTGGCTGATCGCACAGGAGTTCCCCATCGTGGAGGAACTCATCCTGATTGCTCCGGCGTTCAATATGATGGGCGAACGAGCCAAGACCATTTCCCAAGACCGGCTGCATGACTGGCATACGGCCGGATGGATACCATGGGACGACGACCCGTTACATAAAGACTGGCCCTTGTCCTGGAAGTGGGTGGAGGAGAGCGAAACCTATTGGGCCAAGACGTTCGACACGTTGCGTCCGGTGAAGACGACGATCCTTCATGGGGAACAAGACATTGCCATTTCGCCGGACGGCAGCAGGCAATTCGCCAATGAACTGCTTCGTCGCGCTCCCGGTTTTCCGCTTGATCTCCGATTGATTTCCGGCGACCATCGGCTCAGTAGTCCCGAACACTTGGGGCTGTTTCGCCGATTAGTCATGAGAGTGGCCTGATGCTTGTGCTCATTCACAAAGAATGCGGTGGCCCGGCGTTGGAAGAATCGCCGGTGGGCGAAGTCTGTGCCATTCCCGTGGATCGCTTTCCGTTTCCCTGCTTCACCTGCCTGGAAGAAATCACCGACGAGACGGAAGTGCGGCTGTCGGAAGAGCTGGGGATATAGATTAAGGCGCCGGTTCCTGATCTTTCGTCACTGCTGGAGCACGCTGCCTTTCATGTCTTACCAGGACCGTATCACCATTGATCCGACCAAACGAGGCGGTAAGCCCTGTATCCGTGGACTGCGCATCACAGTGTACGAGGTTCTGGAATACCTGGCTTCCGGCATGAGCGAGGCCGAGATACTCAATGATTTTCCCGACCTCACTCAGGAAGATATACGCGCGTGTCTTCAATTCGCTGCCGATCGCGAACGCAAATTGGTCTCATTACCCTCACAGTGAAACTGCTCTTCGATCAAAATCTGTCCCATCAACTTCTCCACGCGCTTCAAAACGAATATCCAGACTCACAGCACGTCAGAAACGTGGGGTTGGCAGAAGGGAGCGACGAGGCTGTGTGGCAGTACGCCGTCCAGGAGAGCTTTACCATCGTCACCAAGGATGCAGAGTTTCATCAACGGAGCTTCCTCTTCGGCCACCCGCCCAAAGTGGTCTGGATTCGCCGCGGGAATTGCTCGACTGCAACCATTGAGCAACTCCTACGCATCCGCCGCAATCATCTCATTTTACTACCGACCGAGAAGAGGCATTTCTCGTCATCGAGTAGCAGAACCGTTTCGCCGATGGTCATGAGGGAGGTCTGATGCTGGTCGTGATTCATAAAGAATGCGGTGGCCCGGCGTTGGAAGAGTCACCAGTCGGCGCGGTCTGCGCCATTCCCGTGGATCGCTTTCCTTTTCCCTGCTTCACCTGCCTGGAAGAGATCGTAGATGAGTCCGAAGTGCGGTGGTCGGAAGAACTGAGGATCTAATAGATCCGAACTTTTGAAAAGACTTCCGGTTCATTGTTCGCATCTTAACCTTACGTAACATTAATGCGGCGTCTCGCGATTCGCATGATTGAGTCTGCGGTGAAATTCCTGACTGCGTTGCGCTAAGAACAGGTTGTATTTGGTCAAAGACCACAAGAGCCCGTCCTTTGGAAGGACCGCTAACGCTGCCTGATAGGCTGCGATTGCTTGTGATTGAAGGAGAACTCCGGTTTCACCTCGGGTAAGCGTGCCGTGGTCGCGCAGTGTATTGCCGAGCTGGACCTGAGTGGTGGCCCAGTTTTGGGGAAATACCTCTTTTGTAAAAACTGTCAGGGCGTCGTGATAGGCCTCGAGCGCCTGTGAGAACAGGGACGTACGGGTTTCGCTATCTGCATGTGTAGCTTGGTGGTAAAGCACGTGACCCAAGTTGCTTTGGGCGGTGGCCCAGTGTTGGGGAAAGGTCTCCTTGGTGAAGACTGTCAAGGCCGCGCGATAGGCCTCGATTGATTTTGATAAAAGGAAGTCATGGTTATCCCCAGCGATATGTGCACCTTGGTGGCCGAGCACATCGCCGAGGTTAATTTGGGTTTTCGCCCAGTCTTGGGGAAGGGCTTGTTTGGTGAAGACCGTCAAGGCCGCGCGATGGGCTGCGACCGCTTGGGTGAGTAGGGAAGTGGAGTCCTCACCCTTGCTGGATGCGCTCTGCGTGTACAACACTAGAGCTAGACTGGTTTGGGTCCAGGCCCAATCATAAGGAGAGGCTTCTTTGGTAAAGACGGTCAAGGCCTCGTGATGAGCTGCGAGCGCTTGAGCGAGCAGGGAGGCACCGCCTTCCCCGAAAGTCCGTATCCCTTGGTTACGGAGCACATCGCCGAGATTGGTATGAGTCCATGCCCAGGCCTGAGGGAAAGTCTCTCTGGTGAAAACTTTCAAAGCGGTTCGATAGGCGGAAGCCGAATTATCTAAATGGTTTTGAATCTGCTTTCCCTCTGCACGAATACCGATTTCGTGTTCAACAATCCCCATTAAGACGGTCAGATAGGCCCACCGATATGGTTGGTCTGCTGGTGGAGTCAGTTCCCTTGCTCTTTGATAGTTGACGAGGGCTTGATCGAAGCGGTGGTTACTTAGGTGTGCATTGCCCGCTAATTGAAAGTCGCGAATGGCCTCCTCGGAGAACCGCTGGGCTGAAGATGATGCCTCTTGAGCCAGGCGAAGCTTCTCCTCAGCCGAGGTTTCAAAAAAGTTGCTGGCCCCACCAAAATTCTTTCTCGCGTAAGCAGCTAAGCCAAGCCGATAGAGGTCATGTTTCTCTTCTGCTTCAGACGCCCATTTAGCAATTTCTTCTCTTGCCTGTTGTGGGCTGAGCCCGTACCACGCTGCCCAGTCCTTTATGTAGCGGGCAAAATCCGGTGTTTGCGGTCTGCCTGATGCCCGAAACTGTTCTTTGGCCTTATCGGCAGTATCACGAATGAATTTTTCAATTCGATCCGCCGACCAAAGTTTCTTTGACCCCTTGGGCACAAGTCGGACATGTATCAATGTGTCGAGATTCGTCGGGATCGGAGTCTCGCCATCTAACGGATATTGAATAACCCACCCTGATTTCCACACTGACAGTGTTACAGAGCCTCTCGCTTTAAGTCTTTGTGGCAACGAGATACGAAACAAGCCACCCGCTTTCGTTTTCCCCGAATCTCCGGTTTCATTGATTACGACATCAATTCCAACTGCTGGTGTGAGCTCATCGTGCTTTCCTACGAACACCACTTTCCCTTTCAGGTCTTCGGCGAATGATTGGCCGGGGACGAAGACTATTGTCACAATGATGAGATATGTTAAAGATCGATATTTCAACGGCGGGTCCTCTGCATCGTGAAGTCATTATGCTGGTTCCCTAAGCTGACAAATCGCTCCATGGATTCGTAACCATTCTTCTCCGCCAGTAATTCAACCTGTTGCTCTCGATGTGCCTTGACGCTGAGTTGGTATCGTCCGTTTTCATCCGACACAACGATCTTATTGAACTCAGGCAGCTTAATGAGTACCCCAGGCAAACGCTCATCGCCTTCACCAAAAACAGTACCAGCTATCGATTGCTCGACAAATTGTGCAGATTGGTCTTTAGTTGAAGTAGATGAACGCTTGTCGAGGATTTCTGTCGGCCACATTCTATCCTTGATCTGGAGAACCGCGAGAATTGCGGCCAGAATGCCGCCGATAATGACAACCCAGGCCTGCCATTTATCCATATATTTCTTTGTCTCTTTCGGTTGATCAAAAATGGTCTTTGGCAACCTAGATACTTCTTCCTCTTCAGATTTGGTGAAGTTCTCACTTTGACGGTCCGCATCAGCCATGATGTCGGAGCCAGTAATGGCGGTTAAGATCTTGGAGAGATCGCTTATGGGAATAGCGTGTGTCGCGCGAAGCAAGGGTGGTAAGGGAGCGCTATCTAGAAGGCAGGGGATGACTGTCTTCTTCAGTGCGAGCGCCGTTGTCCATTCTAAATCGACGAACTTGGAGACAGCTGCATTCTTGGACCAGGCGAGAAGAAACACGTCCTGATCGTCAATGGCCTCGCCTAACCCGCATTATTCACGATGAGCGCCACAACGCTGGTTGAACAAACGATTGGGTGTATCCGAGCCTGTGAGAGG
>JBBIKN010000131.1:0-8610 GCA_037445435.1 Nitrospira sp.
TCTCCTTGGCTATGATTCTGGCTTGCTCAGATCAATGTCGGACAGGCTCCTAGAATCGAAGAAACGACGGTGTCGGAAGTGACGGAGAAAACGCTCACTGAACGAAGAATTTAGGCTGATGCTTCACGAATCGAAAGCCGAAGCCGGCTCAGAAGGACTTCGGCACGAGCCTGATCGGACGCGTCGACCATGACACGGCTGACAAAGAACGGCACACCGGGATAGAGGCTGCTGACATGTTCTCCATGAACCACGTAGGCGATGCGGTTGCCATCGAGCAAGCTTTTGATCATCGCGAGCTCACCGACGTCTTGGGCATTAGTAAGATGAATCATCCGCATGAATCGCCTCCCCGATCGATCGTTCACGCGTGAAACTCGCCCATTGGTTGCACTTCACTGTCTATCGTTTTACACTCGAACAGGCATTACGGAGTTTCCGTAATTCGCGCACGCCGTTCCTGACCCGGGCCACCCGAGATGGTCAGCACACGCTTCCACTCGCGAATCTGGTAAATGGCCCAGGCATTCGGCTGGCCTTTGAAAAACGCAGTGGGATCCTCACCACTGGCATTGAGGAAAATTGGTTCGGTAAATCCCTCTTCCAGTACGTAATCGAGCAACGATTCGGTCGTAAAACCAGTCCCGCGGAGGGACACGTCGGCCAACACATTGAGGATTTCGTCAGGATTCTGAATCGTTATTGGATGCAACGGCTGTTCCTCTGCAATCCGAATTGTAACGAGGCTCCACCCGAGAAGGCAAGATATCATGCCCGTGTCCATGAAGAAATCTGCGTTTCTTGAAGCGCTCCTCCAGATCATGGACGAGAAACATCACTGGGCTTGGGAATATTTTTCTTCCGGCCGACTCAGCAAAGCGCAACTCAAAACTCACTTTCAGCATGAGTACGCCGTCTACGTTCGAGATTTCCCGGTCTTCTTATCACGGATCCTTGGGACCAACCCTCCGCTTTCAGTTCGCCATATGCTGGCCGAAAACATCTACGAGGAAGAAACCGGAGGACTCTCGTTGGGGAAATCTCATCCCGAGCTGTTCTTGACGATGATGGAGGGATTGGGCTTCCGCCGACAGGATTTCGAACGTGTCCGGCTCGTGCCTGCAGCCAGAACTTATCGCACCTGGCTCGAACGCATGTCGAGCCACCGCCATTGGGTAATGGCGGCTGCGACCTTGACTATATTCGTTGAAGGCAGCGTGAAGGATCGCCAGGAGATTCTTTCACGTCCTGAGAAAAGACATCCGGAAGAGATCGAATCCATCATCAACCTTCATCCCTTGGTTCGGTATCATGGGGTATCGCCAAACCGAATGGACCTGATTCGAGCACACCAGCTGGTTGAAGCAGGCCATCGGCACGATGCCTATGACATGGTCGTGAATTACGCGCCGCCGGCGCTTCGGCAGTCGGTTCTGACCTGCCTCCGAAAGAGCTTGTCTCTGTGGCTGGACTATCGCGATGCGGTCGCCAGAGCCTGCGGCATCAAGGCTCCCTAATGGCCCGATCTTTCTCCTGGTGGGTACTCTTCCTTGCCATCAGCTATCACTCGCCGTCTACCGGCGCTGACATTCCCACAGACATGGCCCTGATTCCTCCAGGAGAGTTTACGATGGGCAGTCCGGAAGGAAGCGATGGCTTTCCTGACGAACATCCGGAACGACGTGTACTCCTGAGTGGATACTTCCTTGACCGTTTTGAAGTAACCAACCAGGCCTATGCCTCCTTCGTGCAAGCAACGGGTCATCGTCCTCCGGCAAACGCCAAGCCGGCCGCAACCCTTTGGACAAACAATCGTCCCATCTCGGATATAGATCACCATCCTGTCGTCAATGTGAGTTGGGAGGATGCCGACGCCTACTGCCGCTGGGCCGGCAAACGCCTTCCGACCGAAGCGGAATGGGAAAAGGCCGCACGCGGGACCGACGGCCGCCGATACCCCTGGGGCAACAGCTGGGACTTTACCATGGCGAACAGCGCCAGCTACTGGGCGCAACGGACAGTGGAGTTTAATAGCGGGGCTGATTGGGACGCCTTCTGGGTCAAAGGCGAGGGAGCTCGTTTAGCCAAGGACAAAGGAATACGGGGAGAGGTCCTCACATTGCCGGTGGATAGTTTTCCACAGTCAGTCAGCCCGTACGGTGTGTTCGGGATGGCCGGCAATGCTGCAGAATGGGTCCAGGACTGGTATGACCCGAACTATTATCGAAATGCGCCTCTTACCGATCCTCCTGGCCCAAGCCGAGGTGCGATCAAAGCCATGCGCGGCGGGTCATGGCTCAAACCAGCCGCGAGTCTTCGCACCAGTGATCGCGATTGGGGAACGATGGATAGCCGTCCCAGCGGCACAGGCTTCCGTTGCGCCAAAGACGCATATTAAATTTATGGCAAGAAAGTATATCCCTCTTCCATACTCACTCATATCGCACGCAAAGGACTGGGACTTCAGTGAAATCAGGGTGCGTGCGTTCCCCTAAAAAGAACCTCGACCTGTTCAACCTTCACGACCGGCATGATCAGGCCCACCCCTTCTTCGTCATGCGAGAAATCGTAGATGACCGACTCGGAAGGAATGAGCGATCCGACCATCACGACAGCCACGTGCACTTTTCGATGTTTGGCGCGGCTCTGGTTGATCCGTCCGACGAGGTTCTTATCCGGCTTCACGCGCAGATTGCTGGGGAACTCCTCAGGCTTGAATCGCACCAGCCCCCAACGTGTTGAATTGAACTTTGGCCCGACCGCCACAGCATAGCTCTGGGTTTCGGGATCGAATTGCGACAATTCTCCAGGCCAAACGAATGCCACCCGGCGGTTCAGAACGGGGCTTCCCTCGCGTGCAGCATCCCGTTCGCGGTTGAGGGTGAATAACCGCTCGTCATGGCCTGGATCCCGGTGACCACCGCCATAGACTGTGGCCCAATCAGGCGGCGTCCTTTCCAGTGCGACGAGAAACGCTTCAATGGCACTTCGCTCGATCAAGACATGCGTCCCAGATGGGAGAAGAGAATTGATCTGTGCCGGTGAAGTCGTCCTCAGCGGACGAGGCCCCGTTATATCTGCTGATCGTATTGTGGATGGCCAGAGGATCAGACCAGTCAGACAAAGCAGCGGCAGGACGCGCATGACACGCCTAGTCGGCCGGTGCAGTGGCGACCGCTCGGTCATAAGCAGCCGTCAAAGACTCCACACCGGGATGATTACCGGCAAGGACACCGATCTCGATGAGAACCGCGAGTCGAGGGGCAGGGTTGAGTCGACGCAGACCGGATTGAGTCAGACCGCCTATGGCCAACGCTTTTTCGTAGGTACCGAGCCAAGATTCCGTCACAACGCGTAAACCAGTATCGGTCGGTTTCATACGACCCAATCGCACTTGCTGCAGCAGTTTGATCAACGGATCGGATTGCGAGATGACCGCAATCGCTCGTTGCACCGCCTGTCCATCCGGCATGCCCATCGTCCAGAGATCCGCAGGCTGTTCAAAAAAGGCCGTCCAGCAAGGCCGCAGCTAGCAAAGAGGTGAGTCGTACGCTTCGGTATGTTGAGCCTCTGAGCGACGCAAGAACGAAGCTGGCGGACTTTTTCAACAGCCTGCTATCAGTTCATCGAGCAGGCGCCTGGCCCGCGTGGATCACCGCACGTTCCGCACGCGCCGGGTCCTCCGGAGGAGGCCCAGCCGGTCGTGGCTCCAACTCCAAAGGCGGAGAACTGCTTATCAAGCTTGGTCGCCTTACATTGGGGGCAAGCCGCTTGCGCCGATCCTTGGATCAGCAGCTCAAAACGATGATTGCATTCGCGGCACACATATTCGAAGATAGGCATAGAAACAACTCCTTCGTGTACAATCCCATTAATTATAAGATCACAACCACTGAATCGCAACGACGGAGAATGTATGTATCAAGAGGAAAAAGCCTTTGCCCTTCGCTTCACACTGGAAGCCTCGTTTCCGGACGACTATACCGGAGACGAAGATGAACACAATTGGGTGCAGGAGTGGGAAGCTCGGATCAAACCGCAACTGCTCAAATCCGTGTTTGAGTCCCTCCGCCGGCACGACGGGTGGACGTCGCATATCCGTAATCGAGGCGCCTCCCCGACCGATGAAATTGAGATCGTATTGACCAAGGATTTCTCACAACCGCTCCCCTTCTCATTGCAACGATGAGCCCTACGAACGATAACGTCGGTCTGTATGTCCATATCCCGTTTTGTCGCGGCCGTTGTCACTTTTGCGCCTTTTATCTCGAAATCGCTCGATCCGACCGAATGGCGCTATTTCGCTCCTCCCTTGTCCAAGAAATTTCACTCCATCGCCGGCAAGAGTCCCTGGATGGGCGGGCCCTGCAGAGTATCTATTTCGGTGGCGGGACGCCGACATCCCTCCCCGCCGATCAGCTGGCCGCGCTCTTGACCCTGATTCGAGCCACTTGGCCGGTCGATGTCTCAGCGGAGGTTACGGTGGAAGCTCATCCCTCGACCGTCACCTTCGAGGATCTCAAAGTTTTGGTTGATGCCGGCTTCAATCGAGTCAGCTTTGGAGCGGAATCCATGGAAGACAAGGATTTCACATCCATCGGTCGCATTGGACACGTGCAGGATACAGCGGCCGCGGTTCAGGCTGCGCGGCGCGCCGGGTTCACAAATATCAACCTCGACCTGATGTATGGACTTCCCGGTCAATCGTTGGTGGATTGGATATGCACATTGGAATCGCTCATGGCGCTGGAGCCGTCGCATGTCTCTTGTTACGCACTCACCATTGAAGAAGGAACGAAGCTCGCTCACGACATCGCTCGGAATCGTGTCCTGCCGCCAGATGAACTGCTTCAGATCGACATGGAGTCCACGGCAGAGCGTGTCCTTACCGACGCGGGATTTTCCCGTTATGAAATTTCCAACTACGCCAAACCTGACTCTGCCTGTCGCCATAATCTCCTCTACTGGACCGGTGGCGAGTATCTTGGACTCGGCCCGAGCGCGCAGGCCTATCTCCATGGCATCCGGTTTGGAAATGTTGCAGATCTCGAAACCTATACCGCATGCCTGAACGACAATCGTCTGCCTATAACCGACCGCACGATCCTCTCGGCACCCGAACGCCAGCGAGATGCCCTGGTGTTCGGCCTACGTTTAGTTCGTGGAGTTCCCAGAAAAGTCATCACAGCCGCGGAACGCGACCGTCAGATCGACGAGCTCGTCGCGAAGGGCCTGCTCGATGTCGAGGATGATCGGATACGACTGACTTCCTTGGGTCGACGCTACGCTGACACAGTGACGGCGCAGCTATTCTGAGTGGTTCGTGAGTACCCCTCATCGAAAAATGGTAAGACTTAGGACTCATCCTGATTCCGGCCATGAAGCGACTTTCCACGATTGACAAGATGGGGACAATTGGAGAAGACTACCAGAGACCATAGCAGTTCTCGGAGGAATTTCATGCCGGTCAATATGGATCCGTCAAAAAAACGGCGTCGTCCTCAGACCACCGCCACGTCAACCACTGAGGAAGAGCGGTCGGGCGCCACATCGATACCGCCGCGAGGAACCTTTGGAGAAGAAACGGAAGCGGATCGTGAAAAGGATTTGGCTGATGCCGAGTTGAAAAACTTATGGGATGCAACCGAAGTGATTGATATGGATAAGGTGTAAGCCCCTGCATGACATCCAACGACTCAGAGTTCAACAGTTTTCGCCGGCCCTGCTAGAAGCCTCGTTTCATGCCGACACCTTCCACGCCACAGACGATTCCGGACATCATCGAAGATGTGCAAATCGGTTCGGGAACCGGCTTTGAGTCTCGTGTCGTCGTTTACAACTGCGACTGTCACACCTACCAACAAGTGATCGAATTATTTTGCCGATTTATTCCGGGCATGACTTCGGCTAAAGCTTTTGAACTGGCCTATCGGATCGATCATGACGGGGAAGCCATCGTCTTCACCGGATCAACGGAACAGGCGGACGATATTGCCGCAAAACTCGCCGGAGGAGGTCTCAAAGTGGCGGTACAGTAACCCAGCTCTTCATCTACTTATGTTTGGATTTCCGCTGGGTAGTCTTGGTGGTCTTCTTAGCGGAAGGGTTCGCGTGAAGTTTTGCTGATTTCTTCGCTACATGTGGGGCAGTCGCCTTAGCCCCTTTTTCCTGTGCTTTCGACTTGCTGCTCTGTGAATGCTTCACGGGAGCCAGATAAGTGGAGGTCCGGTTGACTTTGGCCAATTGATCTCCGCTGAACACACGTACTTGATAAAGCTCGAACAGTTTGCTGATGGCCTTTGTGTCGCCTCGCCGGGCCGCGTTCAAGAGTTTGCGGCGTTGATTCATCTCTTCTTCTTCGGTATGCGAAGCAGCTCGTCGTTCCATGCCCATCCTTCCTTAGCGCAGGCTCACCGGGAGACTGCCGAGGTTCAACGCCCCAACAGAAAAATTGCCAAAGTATATCAGAATTATGATGATTTTTGGAATATCGATGTTGTACGACTGTGGGATGTACCTTAGTAAGCGCTCACGCAGGCTCTCGCACATCAGAAGAGAGGGGCACCGGAGACCGTCCACCCAAGGGATTTCACTATTGAGCGCTGTCGCACGGACCGGTATAAGTTACGTACAAGATATCGAGGCGTTTCTTAAACAAGAGGAGCTCCATCATGGAACATACACCGGAACCATCAACCGTCGCTGACGACCCTCGAGCTCGTGATCTGCTGCGTCGAGCATTTGAGGCGACCGCCCGGTGGCCAAAAGACTTCAAGGGGTTTACGGCTGACCTCATCGTGAATGTAAACGGAAAAGAAACCAGCGGTCCCGTCATCGTTAAAGGCCCCCGCGAAGTATCGGTTCAACTGAGCGACGGCGAAACCCCAAAATGGGCGCAAGACCAGCTGAGCATGATTGCGGTCCATCGAGGACCACGGAGCTTCGAAGAGTCTGACGGAAAGTATGCCTTAACGATGGAAGAAGACGGTCATCCGTTCGGCACCAAACTCGTTATCCATGGCTCCAATTCCTTCTACCGGATCAAGGACAACCGCATCACGCAGATTAATCGGAAGATGGCCCATCCCGGCATGAGCCCGTTCGCCTTCACGATCAACGTCGAGGAAAGTACGATCACACAAGACCAGAAGAATCTCACAACCAAATACACGGTCTATTACTATTCACCGACCGATGGCAAACTGACCAACGTGGAAAGCTTCACCGACACCCATGTCCGCGTGGGCTCATCCGACCTTCCGGCCACCAGACGGATTATTTCCTATGAGGACGGCCGGGTCGTTGTGAAGAGTCTGATCTTCAAGAACCACAAATTGCTTTAACCATGGACTTGCGAAAAGATTTTCCCCGCAGCATGCGCTTCAAGCTGGCCGGCTATGCCCATCTTGCACGCATGATCGACAAATGCAGAGCCGTGCTGGCCGGCACAGAGGGGGAATATATCTACCCCTGCCCGATGGATGAGCGCCTGCTGGAGTTTGCCGGGATTACCAGCGAGCAATTCACGGCTGCGGTGAAGGCCAATTCGACCGATGAGGGAATCGTGAAGTGGTTTGAGCTACAGGCAAAACCGCACACACCTGCCGAGTTGGAAGAATGGAATCAAAAACTGCTGGCACGCGGACCGAGTTCTCCTGAGAGTGCGGCCAGGTTCAAGAAATACCTGGACGCGATCGATCCATCGCGCACCGACATTACCGCCTGGTCGGATTTGCAAGACTTAGAAGAAGGGCGGGTTGTCCCGAGACGTGAGCCGGCACATCAGCGCTCAGTAAGTGAGCGCCGGGTATTTGCCAAGGTAGGTTGGGTTCTCTGCCTGCGCCACCATGAAGTGCGCCACATCAGCGCGGGAAATGGCGCCCACCTTCATTCCTTCCACAAGTTCGTCGAGCACGCGATAGCGGCCCGTCATTGCTCCATTGGTTAAGCGGCCGGGACGCACGATCTCCCAGCGCGGATACGCCTCGGCAATGATGCGCTCCTGCTCACTTTTATCTTCATAGACTTTCTTGAGGAGCAGCGTGAACATCAGCCTCATTGGGAAAGAATTGTAACGCCAGCTGTCGCCAGCACCGAAGCCGGTCAGCACAATGAGCGTTGGGGAAGAACCCATTTCCCCTATCGTTTGCAATAAAATGCGTGCCGAGTCGGAAAACAAAGTGGTGGCAAACGGACTCTTCACGCCGAGCGTCACCAGAATGGCCTCAGCTCCCTGCACGGCAGCCCTGACATCGTTTGGATTTGTCGCACTACCCTGTACCTTTCGCAATCTGGTGTGATCTGAGAGTGGCACAACGCGGCGCGATAAGGCGGTGACCTCATGTCCCCTTTCAAGAGCGAGGCGCACGACCTGAAGCCCAATACCCGCGGAAGCTCCGAGAACGGCGACTTTCATGTTACCTGTGTTTGATGTCAGAGTCTAACGACGTGTAGCTGGACCTGCCTAGAACCTATCTCAAAATTGGGAAGCGAGACTCTATCGGTTTCCTTTGAGCGTCACCGCATCAACGAACTGCGTTATTTCTAAGGATTCTGCATGCTGCTCGCCGTTGATGCCCGTGGTCAACGTGGCTTCCTCATCGAAAATCG
>JBBIKN010000132.1:0-8550 GCA_037445435.1 Nitrospira sp.
CGAAGGGATGAAGTCGAGTTCCTCGTCCGTAAAGCCGTAGTGCTTCGCCAGGACGTATGGTGCCCACTGTACACTCCAGTGAAGGAGCCTTCGAGATGGTTATCGGGAGTCATTTCTTGGCCGGTGATGATCCCAATTCATACACTGTGCACATGTGGCGGAGTGTGCAACGGTTGGAAAAGACTGTTACCCTTTGTTTTCTCAGCAACATTCGCTTACAAAATTCTTTGAAGTCTGTGCAACGCCGCGCGAACATCGTTCATGGAACGCTGGCGTGCTGAGTGCCGTTCCTCAACATCGAGACAAGTTATCGAGAATTGTGCGAGCTTTGTGATGAGGTCGGCAGTTGACACTACACGAATGTCATGGTCACGAGCGGATGCCCTAAGGTGCCGGTCCGTGGGAGCGTTAGTGACCAATAAACATTCACGCGGGCGATTTAGAAGGCTTGGCGGGAGAATGTTATGAACATAATATTCAACCCCGTTGACGAAGTGATCTACGGCCTCGGTACCGAGGGGTGACCCGACGGCTGAATGTTTGCACTCAACAAGGGTTACTGCTCGGTGTGACACTGCAATAACGTCTACCCCTCGATCCCCGCTAACCGGTGTGAGGATCACCTGTGATCCCTCTTGTTCGAAAAGTCTTGCGACCAGTGCTTCGAACATCTCTGGCATCATGAGCTGAAGGTCTTCCTTCTGACGTATAGGCTGCACCTGCCCAGAGGATTGCGGACGCTCCTGCCGAAGGTGTTCGAATAATTCCGCTTCCAAGTTTTCCTCAGATGGAAATGGGATCAGGAAATCGCGAGCATCCTGCTCCTTAGTTAGCAACAGTTGATGGAGGCATTGGTCAAATGTGTGAAACTCACCACGCGGATCGCGCTCGATGGGTAAGTAGACATGAACGTCTCGTTCTTGTCCGATGCGGTAAACTCGGTCAGTTGCCTGTGCCTCCCTCGCAGGATTCCACCATCGGCCATAGTGGATAACGTGGTTAGCTGCAGTGATCGTTAGGCCTACGCCAGCAACATCAGGCGAGAGGATCAAGAGATTGAAGCCGGGGAGTGATTCAAAGTCTTTGATCCGATTCGTCCGATCTTTGACGATATAGCGACGGCTGGTGATTGGTGACCCATTGATCACACCGACAGCGAGCTTAAACTCGTGTTCGAACACAAGTTTGAGGATGTCCTGCATGGGGCGAGACCGGGTGAAGACAATTGCCTTCTCACCTTGTTGACGGATCATGTGCAGCGTCTCGACAACTTTCTTCAGCTTTGGGGACGACCGAAGGTAAGAAAGCGGGTCCTGCAGTTCCAAGCGCCTGGTTGTGTCCAGGAGGAAAGGGTGCTGTGACAGTTTCGCTAGCCGATCAAGAAGTGCAAAGCGGTGCTCCTCGGCGCCAGGGCTCCGCATCCGAGCCAGGCACTCAAGGTGTAAGAGACGCTGCTCAGGTATAAGGTCTGCTTCGAGTACATGGGGCGGATGCTTGACCGGCAAACCCGACAGGAGTTTCTTCTCACGTCGAAGCAAGAACGCGTCCGACTTTCTGTAACGCAGCCGGTCGCGCAGCTTCTGTAGGTGCTGCAGGCGCTCATCCGATGTGCCGGTCGTGGCCGGCTCCTCATAGGCCTTTACGAACTCGCGGTAGCTTCCCAGCAGCACACCTGGTTGGACGAAATCCATGATGTTCCAAATATCCGAAAGTCTGTTCTCGACCGGTGTGCCGGTGAGCGCGATACGAAACTTGGGATATAAAGCTTTGACAGCATGAGAAATACCGGTCGAACGGTCCTTGAACTCTTGCGCTTCATCGGTGATCACCATGCGCCAACGGATACGGGCGAGGGAGTATTGATAGTTTCGCACTGTCTCGTAATTGGTGAGCACCACGCGATGGGCTTGGATTCGGTCGAGATCGAGAACTGAGGTCTGAGCCTGGGCCTCGCGAAGGGCATTGGTGACACAACGAAACTGATTCAGTGTGGCACCATGGAGTACCAGCAGGGGCTCGAAAATTTCGCCACGGTTCGTGAAGTGCCGGCGCATCTCCTCCTCCCATGTGGGAAGCAGCATGAGAGGCGCAATGATTAGGACAGGACCTTGCCCGGAAGACGGGCCAGAGTCCGTGGGGCGAGCAGACTCTAGATGTGCGGCGACGAAGGCAAGTATCTGGAGTGTCTTACCAAGCCCCATCTCGTCAGCTAGTAGCCCGCCGCGACGAATAGGGCTGTGACGGTACAAATGTTGAAGCCAAGCGATGCCTTCAGCTTGATGGGGCATCAATCTGTCACAACGAGTAAGGCTCTTGGGTAACTCGGGCACAGGTGTGCCGGGGATGGACTGAGCGGCCTCGTCGTACTCGATAATCTCTTCGTTGCCATAGATAAGGAGGTTCGCTGTGTCTGGCGATGCTGACTGTCGACGATCCTCCCGTCGCTCAAAGCGTTTAACGAGGCTGCTGACCGAACGCACGAGGGATTCAGTAATAGGCACAGTTGCATTCTTAAATTCGACAAATCTCTGGCCCGCAGCATGGGCTATCCCAACTTGTTCTGCAAAATTGCGAAGTTCATCGCGTGATTCAAACTGCACTTGCTGGGACTCGCCATCTGCAAACTTATAGACAAGCCCTACCTCAGGTACGTCCGCTTCAGTGAAAAGTCGTCGGCCATCTTTTCGCACATACGGGGCAACACGTGCCGGGTACTTGCCGATTCCACGGACACGTGGCCCGTAGAGGGACACATCAATAAGGTCGAGGTCGCATACGTCTTCGAAAAGCGAAGCTGGATTGGCAAGGATTTGGAGTTTTGCTGTGCCCCCCACATGTCGAACGGCTTGCATTACCTTGAGCGCCTTCTGGAGATCTTCGTGGAGCACCACTCGCATCCTGCCTCCATCAACTGACGGCAAGGAGTAAACTGGCTCCACATCACCCAGTTGGAAAAAGATCTTCTTGAAAGCATCTGGAGGAATTCCATCAAACGACGGAAATAGGCTTACGCGGCCATCCTCATCGAAGTCCACATCGAGGGAGACTTTAGAGGGAATCACAACATGAGTTGTTGCTAGCAGCGAATCAGCCTCAGCATCCGACTCTTCGATCAAAGCCTTGATTGAAGCAAATTCCTTGAGACTGCCAGCTGTGCTTTTGCGCTCTGGTGGTAAGGCATTAAAAGCCTCGATTGCGCTCAACAGACGGTACGTGGCTTGAGGAAGTCGATAAAGTGTTTCCCCGACCAATAGAAAGCATCCGAACCTCAAAGGCGTGAACACTCGTGTTCCAAGTTTTATTTGAGCGATATAGCCAAAATCTTGAGCGCCAAAGATGCTGTGCGCGCGGATGTGGACGGAGAACGGTGACCATTTAGTCAGCTCGCTGAATAGAGTGAGTCCCTGGTCCTCAATAGAGTCTAGATGCTCATAAGAAATTTTGAGGTGTTGTCCATCAGGAACAGCGAGTTCCTGGTCGACTAGTTGTTCCACCACGGTCCGCCAGGTTCGGACACGGGCCGATTCACCCTCATACCCAGGCCAGCAGTCGCTCCGTGCGAGATACACTTGTGGATCAGATCCGCTGTATCGCAGCCACAACCCATCGCGTTCTGCTTTCAGGTGAATGTCTGGAGCCAAATCTTGGAGGAGCAACGAGTCAACTGGCATGGTTTCACTGTGGTCGATGCAGACTGTAGTGGCGAGTTAAAAGGTCCGTCATTTCGTCCTGCCATTGATTATGACGATAACGCCGATGTTCTAGGCGTCGGGCAGCCTCTTGTTCGACAAGGTCTCGGCGCTTCAGTTCCTGAACAGTCCATCGGCGATTCTGTTGATAGAAGTCACGGAACAAATCGTTAGCAATGGCACGTGGATAGAGGTACGAAGCATTCGCGCTCTTGCTGAATTCCACGATTACCACACTGCCAAAATCGAGAAGGAATGCACTTGTATCAGGCGCATCGAGGAGTCCGTAAGAGGGAATCTGTTCATTCCGGTTCCGTAGCCGCAATCGAACACGATCCTGGTCGTCACGGCTGAGCAATACCCTGGTGCGCTTCAATTGTGGTAACCACGTCAACCAGTATGGTTTTCGTCCTTGACGATCGCTTGAGCGGTCAATAACTAGATCGAAGAACAATTTGATGTCTTCACGCGAAAGCCACGAGATAAAGCGCTCCCTAGCAGCTTCTATCCCGACCCAGCCAGCTTGATGAACACGAGGGTCGCCAAATTCTGTGGAACCAAGGGCAAAGCTGATGATCGGGCCTCTTGCTGCCTCATCTGCATCGCAGCGCCCGCTGAGAATGGCCTTCGCCAATAGCTCTTTCACATGGGATTTCGGTATTCCCGAATCGCCAAACAACGTCCGGGTCAAATATTCGAGCTGAGAAATGGGCACTCGTTCAATCCTATGAACGATGTGCTCTGCCGCTTGCGCCAGCGCCGCGGCCCAGAACTCCGTGTTGGTATGTAGAGCGTAGGCAGCAGCAAAGGGCTCAGGAGTCGAACGCTCATCGGCTAATTTCCTGCCCAGACGAACAGGCGCTTCGGGCCCTATGATGTGATCGAGACATTCTTGCCACCCACGGAGTGCTTTGGAGAACCCACGATAAGTTCGAAGGAGCGCTTCAAGTGCTTCCTCAATGGAACGACGATTCCCGGATGTGAGCGAACACCACCTCGCATGGTAGGTATAGACCAAGCCCAGTACCGCATAAGTTGGTGGCGAATAGTGCCTCCTTGCGAGATAGCGATAGAAGACCGGGTCAGTTGCGCTTGTTGGGTGCTGGCACAAGCGACTGATCTCATGGGAAGAGAGTTCGGGCGTGTCGTTGCTCTCCCTGCAACGCTGCCACTTTTGAAGGATCACTTCGTCGGCTGGGGCAAGAAGTCCCTTGAATGGAGGAATGTTGCCCCAAGATTTGACGAGCCGGCTTAGTTTAGACGGAAACCTCGGTACCCAGTCCAACGGTTGGTGGGCAGATCGCTTTACATGCTTGTCGAGTTGTTGCAAAGCGGCGAAGGCATCGGCAAGGTTTACCGTCTCAGACATGGCTAAGCCGTAAAGAACATGGATATCAACGCACGCTTGTCTGCAACCGAGCCACACCCTGCCGCTGCTCCGTCGACTTGATACGAATCTTGAAGACGACCCGACGCATGGCTTCACGTTCCTGGGCTGTAAGCTCCCGCTCAGGTTTGTCAATGAGTTCCGGAGGAGGCTCGCGGAGCCCTCTTCCATTGACAGAGGTCATATTGAGGAAGCAGTCTCTCCCCTTCTCATCTGTTCCTTGCAACACAAACAATGCGTGTTCCATCACTGACCGCGCACGATTCTGGCTAAGGGGGATATTGTGTTCGTCGGGATCCTTTCCGAATGGGGCTGTGCGATCAGTGTGGCCCTCGATAACGATGGTCTGAATGTTTTCTAATTGGTCCTGGCAAATGACTGACGCAAGTAGTGGCACGAACCCACTGAGGAATTCTTTCGCCCCCTCGCTAAGATTTGATTTGTCGGGCTCAAACCTTAGGAGGGGATCTCTTATCACGACTTCGATTCCAAGAGGATCATTGGGGTCCTTGGCCACCTTCACCTGACTTAGCGACTCATCCTGTGAACTCATGAGCTTTGCGATAAGGGCATCAATGACGTCTTGTCTGATGTCCTGGCTGACCTGACGAGACGCAAACTGCGCGCGGATGAATAGCGTCAGCAGCAAAATGAAAATCACAGCCAAAGACGTCATGAGGTCTGTGATCCCCATGATAATCGTTTGATCCTTAGCAGCTTTGTCGCGAGTCACTCCGATCATCGCCCTATACGCTTGACTAGCTCTTCAAGAGGTCCAGTGACCTGTTGAAGCCCATCGCGTACCATATCGCTACTGGCCTTCAGCTCTTGCGCCGCCTGAGAAAATGAGTGATCAAATTGGGTGAGTTGTTGTTCTGTATACTCTCGAACCACTGACGAATACTGTTGCATGCTATGGGTGAGCTCCGTGAGGACTTTGCTGAGACCTGTCTCAACGGTATGGAACACAGTTTGGAACTGTTTGAGGGTTTCTGTCTGAACAGAGTGGATTTCTGTTAAGCGGGTCAACTGTTGGGCTAAAGCCACGGCGTTCTGGCCTGCCTGCTCCTGAAGCTGCTGCATTCCCTGTGCAGTAACTGCGAACGAACGTTGGCTCTCCAAGAGCGTATAAGCAGCCTGCTCGACTTGTTTGAGAGCCTGTCGGCCTTCAGTTGTCATGGCGCGGAACGACTCCAACGCTTCGTTGAGGACAGACTTAGCCTGCGCAAGTTGTTGGCTGGCTGATCGATGCTCATCGAGTGCAGCCATAAGGTTCATGGCACCCTGTTCAGTCCATTTAGCCGTCCGCTGAAGTACGGTATCGACAGTCTCAGAGAGATTGGCTTGCGAACGTTCCTGTGTCTCGCGGATTGTCGATGTGACAGATGCCAAGAGTTCATGGACTCGACGTTCATGTTCAGATCCCACGCTCTCCAGTCGAGCAAGCACGGACCCCACGGTTTCACGTAATTGGCCTATCTGGTCACTCACGGCTCGATTTTGGGCAGCCATGGAATCGTCCAAACGTTGGATGAACGTGGCTAAGCCAACTCGGCCCTGTTCACCCGCTCGGCTGATCTCCTCAAGGCGGGTTCCAGCAGAATTGAGAACCTGTTGTAATTCACTGAACTGTGTATTGGTCGTTCCTTCTAGCCCCTTCAAGAACTGCGCGATCAGCTCTTTAATTGCTTCAGTAGTGTCTTGGCGCTGTTGAGTAGCCAAGCGCTCCACGACCTCCACCATGCGGTTAAGAGTGGGGCCGAGGCTTTCAGAAAGCCCTTCTTTCAGGCGGGTTGAAAGGTCGACGCCAAAATGACGAAATGCCGTGGTCTGCTCTGCGAGATTGCGATGCATGTCTTCGAGAATGTGTTCGATCGTCCTCCGAGTGAGCAGCCTGTTGAGGGCATGGGTGAATCGAAAATAGCTGTTGCTTAGAGAGTGGAATAGAGGCTTTTCAATGAAAAGATAAATGGTTGCGCAGAAGAGCGCTACGATGGAGGTTAGGAATTTACCTGCCAATCCATTGATTAGGCGTTGTATTCCTTCGTCCGATATTGCATTACTTCCCTCAATTTTCAGATTCATTAGACCTACGAAAATCGCTGAAAAGGTCAGGAATAATCCTATCCCTGTCACGATTCCTGGAAAGCTAGAGTAAAAGGACAGGTTGATACGTTGATTGATCAGATTGTCTTCAGTGAAAAACTCTTCTGCGGGGCGGGTGTTATAAACCGTAACTCTGCCTGCTGGGTCTTCATTAACGAGGACCGTTTCCCGAAACTCTTCCCAGGCCTGCGTAAGAGGCTTAACTTTACCGAAGAGCCCGTCTAACTGGTTAAGACCTTCTGCGTCCAGAACTGACTGCTGACGCCGAAGTTTTTCGAGCTCCGCTGTAATCCTTGCGACGGGTCTTCTAACCCTCCACACCTGTGTAAACATCCCTATCAGGACGCCGAGGGTCAAAAGGATAATGCCAGCTGAACCAACCCAACTTAGCCAGGGAGCATCAACGATTCCAAAAGGATTGGCATCAGCAAAGAGCCACAAAAGCAGGTTAACCATCGTACTCATGGCCGGCACGCTCCTTAGGCGTGGTTGCGATCAGTCGCTGGGTCTAGAGGGATGCCTGGGTCACAAGATGGCTTTCCCCCCGTCCTAACGTCTTCATTTCGACTTCAATCTTCACTGCCGCCGTTTGGAACTCGAATAGCCGCTTGCCAAAGTCTCGCGGGATTCGAAATTCGGAAAGCCCCGCCCGTGCCTCTTGCGAAAGATGGTACGCCATCTTGATATAGATATGGTACGGAGGCACGAGTGCTTCCCGAGCCCAGCTCTCTTCGATAATACGGACAAGTTCTTCGGAAATATCCACACACCAACGGTCATTCCATCGGTCTTCAAACCACTTCGCCAACTTTTGGCAGGCGTCGTGATCCAGTACGTCCACGTTCAGCTCGCCCTGCTTGGAAAGGCCCGCAAACGTCAGATTGCTGCTTCCTAGGTACCCGACGGTGGGATTGATGGGATCCGGCCGGAACAACAAATAGAGCTTGGCATGGAGTGGATGTCTGACAAAAAGCTTCACAACAACTTTTTTAGCTTTAATCTGAGCAGCAAGTCGTCGCAAGCCGGCTTCATCTTCATTGGTCGGGATGCCCAGGGCTAATTGTTCGCGGAACTCCTGAGCAAGCGCTTTCTTAAGGCGCGAAGCCGTCTGGTTATCAATCGTCCCATCGCGCTTCATCATGCTCATCGCTTCGCGCAAGGTTTCTTGTGGTAGGCGATGCATTCCGACCAAAAGGCGACAGCAATGGCCCTCTCCCCCAGACCACTTCTCGATGCAGGAGTCGAGCTGCTTCCAGCCACGGAGGTTGAAGTACCCCACGCAGAAGTCGGCGCGGTCGGCTACCTGGATGGTTTCGCGCAGGGCAGGCAGGAGAGATTGTTCGATGTTGTCGAAGATACGAGGCATCG
>JBBIKN010000133.1:0-8426 GCA_037445435.1 Nitrospira sp.
CCCAGGTCGGGTCGAATATGGCAACAATCGTGTCCAAGAAATCGTGAGCAGTACAGCTCAAAGTAGAGCTGCAGCATTCCTTTGCCGAAATGTACCTCTCGGACCAAATCGAGATTGATGGCGACGTCTCCTGCGCGTTCTTCATCTCGCACTTTTACAAATCTCATAGCATCTCCTTTCTATGATGATAGTGCCAATGATAGCAGGAGTATGAAAATCGGCTGGACATGGTCGAAACAGCGGGGGGTTCACAAGAAACGGAGGTTCTCAACGCCGTCCGTCGTACCAGACGGAAAGCTGTTTTTTGTCCTGCAAGGTCCTTTTAGGCAGAAAAAAGATGCGGAAGATCTGACCGGCGATCTCTCGGCTAGAGTAGAGCAACACCTTTCGCGATGATGTCTTAAGGGGGTGGTTCGTCAAGATCGTGAACTGAAGGCCGTGCTGCCGCCCCCACTGTTTGAGCTGTTTACTGAGTCTAATTTCATCCAATGCGTAGAGATCCTGGTCGAATCCGCCAACTTCGTGAAACGCATCGCGACGGCACACGACCAGCGCTCCAGCTGCCCACCGACAGAGAACTGAGGCAGCAGTCCAGAACCGCAGCGTCATGCTTGCCCACCAGGGAAGGCCATCCATACGCAAGGTGCTGCCGCATCCCACGTACTTCCCCGACTGGATCACTCGGATAATATCCGACAATAGCTCGGGGCTCAGTAGACTGTCCGCATCCAGGAACAACAACCAATCGCCGGTCGCATGGGCAGCACCGGTGTTGCGTGCCCGACCGATTTGATTGATCGGTTCGAAGACGACTCTTGCGCCGGACTGTCGAGCCAGCTCCGCCGTGTTATCCGTGGAATTATTGTCGACGACGATGACTTCGGATGTGAATTCAAGCTTCTGGTTGGCGGCGATTGAGACGGCGACTGATTGCAGCGTTCGTTCAATCAAACGGGCTTCGTTGAACGCCGGGATGACGACGGAGAGATGCATGAGAGAGATATGATGCCATAGGGACTCTGCATTGGGAAACAGGTAATCGGTCTGCGTGCGAAGTCAATTATGGAGCGAGGGTGAAAGGACTTCCTCGCGTTACGCTCATGGTGACTCCACTATTTTATAATGAAGGATTTGTCTCTCGGAATTCACACACGATGCGAAAGTCATTTTCGTAGGGATAGCTTTCCGCCATTTCAAACCCAATGCGATCTCGTTCCGGCTTACAGTCTTCATAGGTTTCGAAGCTGTTCAACACCGTCGACCGATCAAAACCGAGAGGCGGCGTAAGCAAAACGATTAAGAGAAACCACATGGCCACACCTTTGGTCAAGAATGGCACTGCATTCAAGGTTAATTTACCACAGCATTTTTACAGCTCCATCAGGAAGATCCCTGGTAATGGCAAATCAGTCTTACAAGTAGCTGCCATGCATCGATTATTTATGCATGGTAAGATGCCGAGCCATGCCGCTCACTCGGTTTCATCCCACGATCTCACAATGGTTTTCTTCGCGCGTGGGCCGGCCGACCGAGGTGCAAGTCCAAGCGTGGCCCGCCATTCAGTCCGGAGTGCATGCACTGATCGCGGCACCGACCGGATCAGGCAAAACCCTTGCCGCCTTTCTCTCCTGTATCGATCACCTCTTCAAGCAGGCCCTTGCTCGTGAACTCGACGACCATACACAGGTCCTCTACGTCTCGCCGCTCAAAGCGTTGAGTAATGACATCCAGAAGAATCTCCAGAAGCCGCTCGCAGAAATCGGTCAGCTTGCGTTGCAAGCTGGGTTACTGATGCCGGAGCTGCGGGTCTTAGTCCGGACCGGCGACACGCCGATGGGGGACCGGCAGCAGATGCTCAAACGTCCACCCCATATCCTCGTGACTACACCGGAGTCGCTCTTCATCCTGCTCACGGCCGATAAGAGCCGGCGTTTATTGCAGACCGTGCGCACCGTGATCGTGGATGAAATTCATGCATTGGCGCCGAACAAGCGTGGAGCTCACGTGGCTCTCTCGTTAGAGCGGCTGGAAGCACTGACGTTAACGAAACCGCAGCGGATCGGCCTCTCAGCCACGCAACGGCCGATCGAAACGGTCGCGCAGTTCCTGGTCGGTGATCGTCCGCTGCCAAAGATCATCGATGTGGGCCACAAGCGGGAGATGGATCTCGCTGTGGAAGTACCGAAGGATGAACTGAGCGCCATCGCGACCAATGCCGTTTGGGCCGAGATCTACGACCGTGTGGCAGAACTGGTGCGACAACATCGTACGACGTTGGTCTTCGTCAATACACGCCGCTTGGCTGAGCGAGTCTCACACTATTTGGAAGAACGGATCGTGGATCTCGGGCCAGATGCAGTAGGAGCCCATCACGGCAGTTTGTCACGGCAGATCAGGCTGTCGGCGGAGGAACGGCTCAAGTCCGGCAAGAGCCGGGTGGTCGTGGCGACGGCGTCGCTTGAGCTTGGGATCGATGTCGGCACTATCGATCTGGTCTGCCAGATTGGCTCACCACGAGCGATTGCCACAGCGTTACAGAGAATCGGTCGTGCCGGCCATTGGATTAAGGCCATACCGAAAGGTCGGCTGTTTGCCACGACCAGAGACGAACTGCTCGAGTGCGCCGCGCTGGTCCGTGCAATCAAGAACGGGACGTTGGATCGCATCGAGGTCCCACCGGCGCCGCTCGACATTCTGGCTCAACAAATTGTCGCTGCTGCAGCGACGCAAGCCTGGATGGAAGAAGAACTGTTTGCAGTAGTCCGCCGTGCAGGTCCCTATCGTGGACTGGACCGTCTCATCTTTGATCGTATCGTCCGGATGTTGGCTGATGGCATTGCGACGCAGCGTGGGCGGGGGTTGGCTTATCTCTATCATGATCGGATCAACCATCGTCTGAAAGGGAGACGTGGGGCACGATTGGCGGCGATCACCTCAGGCGGTGCGATCCCCGACACTGCCGACTATGCGGTGGTGGCTGAGCCAGACGGTACGGTAGTGGGAACGGTGGATGAAGATTTTGCCGTGGAAAGTCTGGCCGGCGACATCATGTTGCTCGGCAACACATCCTGGCGGATCAAGGGTGTCGAGATGGGGAAGGTGCGGGTCGAAGACGCCCATGGCGCGCCGCCCAGCATTCCGTTCTGGCGCGGCGAGGCCCCCTCGCGCACAATGGAACTCTCCGCCGAAGTGGCGTCTTTACGTCAGGCGATCGCGGAACAGGCAGACTCTGCCTTGTCGACTATTCAGTGGCTCAAACAGAACTGCGGCCTCGATCAGCGGGGAGCCCAGCAGGCCATCGACTACGTGTTGATAGGAAAAGCTGCGTTGGGTGTCGTGCCCACCCAAGGCACACTGGTGGCTGAACGGTTCTTCGATGAAAGCGGTGGGATGCAGCTGGTGATCCATGCGCCGTTCGGCGGACGGATCAACAAAGCCTGGGGGCTTGCCTTGCGCAAGCGGTTCTGTGTGACGTTCGATTTCGAACTGCAGGCGGCGGCCACGGATAACGGCCTCGTAATCTCGTTGGGAGAGAAGCATAGTTTCCCGCTGGAGTCCGTGTTCGGCTATCTCCATTCCAAGAGTGTGCAAGAGGTCTTGGTCCAAGCGGTGCTGCAGGCACCGATGTTCGCCACCCGCTGGCGCTGGAATGCTTCACGGGCGTTGGCTCTCCTGCGCTTCGTCAAGGGCAAGAAAGTTCCGCCACAGATTCAGCGGATGAAGGCCGAAGACCTGCTTGCCGCAGTATTTCCGGATGCCATCGCTTGTCAGGACAATCTGACCGGGGAACGGGCAACGCGGCAAATCCCCGATCATCCACTGGTGCAGGAAACGCTGCGGGACTGTCTGACGGAAGCGATGGATCTTGAGGGGCTCACGAATGTCCTGCGACGGATCGAATCCGGTGCAATCCGGTGTGTGGCGATCGATACGCCTGCACCATCGGTGTTCTCTCACGAGATTTTGAATGCGAACCCCTACGCCTTTCTCGATGATGCACCACTGGAGGAACGGCGGGCGCGAGCGGTCGAGCTACGGCGGACTCTGCCGCCAGACCTGCTTGGAGAGATCGGGGCACTCGATCCGGCAGCAATCGCCGAAGTCACCCGTGAATCTTGGCCGGTCGTGCGCGATGCCGATGAACTGCACGATGCGCTCCTAACACTAGTATGGCTGCCTGAACCCATACCGGCCGACTGGTCAGTCCATCTGCCTACGTTAATCGACTCAGGCCGTGCCATTCTTCTTACTTCTCACCTTTCACCTCTCGTGCCTCATGAGGTGCAGGGATGGGTGGCGACAGAAAATAAGGATCGGCTTGAGCAGTTATTCGCAACTGGTGATAGCTCGACGCTCGATGCCGTTGTGCTCGGTTGGATGGAGAGCATCGGCCCGACGACGGGACGCGAACTTGCTGCGCGATTACATCTTCCTGTCGATCATGTTGACGAAGCCATGCTGCGGCTCGAAGCGCAAGGGCAAATGCTTCGTGGCCGGTTTCGGCCTTCCTCAGCACTCAGTCCTCAGTCCTCAGCACTATCGGATGCTGACGCGCCCGAATGGTGCCACCGCCGGTTACTGGCCAGAATCCATCGCCTCACGATCGGAATCTTGCGCAAGGACGTGGAACCGGTGACGGCATCGGAGTTCATGCAATTCTTGCTGCAATGGCAGCATGTCGTGCCTGGGTCTCGTCAGCATGGAGAAGCCGGCCTGCTGCAAGTGATCGAACAACTCGCAGGATTCGAGGCGGCTGCCTCCGCGTGGGAAGCACAGCTCTTGCGGCTTCGCATGGCAAAGTACGAACCGGAACTCTTGGATCACCTCTGTCTGAGTGGCGCGGTCGGTTGGGGACGTCTCTCCTCGTATCGGATATTTTCACAAGCAAGGGAGACAGATCGACGACGTATTGTTCCGACCAGTCTTGCTCCCATCAGTCTCTTCCCTCGTGACGACCGTGAGTGGCTGATGAATATTGTTCATGGTGAAATCACCGGATCTCCTGCTGATCTCTATTCTCAGCTGAGTGTGATCGCACAGGATCTATATCGTGCCCTCCAGCAGCAAGGTGCCAGCTTCTTCGCCGATCTGGTACGGATGAGCAACCACCTTCCGACAGAGGTTGAGAACGGACTGTGGGAATTGGTGGCGGCCGGTCTGGTGACGGCCGATGGGTTTGATAACCTCCGTGCCCTCATCGACCCCCATCGGCGCCGGGCCGAAGGGCGTGAACGGACCCGTCGGCCTCGGCATGCAGCAGGACGGTGGTCGCTCCTTCGACCGTCTTCGAGAGCGATCGAAGGAGTCATGAGTGTGTCGAATAGCTCTCACTATGCAATGACTCAGCCTACCGAACACGTCGCTCGTCAACTCTTGAGACGTTATGGGGTCGTGTTTCGGGATGTGTTGGCACGGGAATCGTTGGTTCAATCGTGGCGGGATCTGCTGGTGCAGTACCGGCGCATGGAGATGGCCGGGGAAATTCGTGGCGGCCGATTTGTGAACGGATTCACGGGTGAACAATTCGCATTGCCCGAAGCGGTGGAAGCCCTGCGGACAATACGAAAAAAGAGTTCTTCCGCAGGGACGGAGCACGAAATCAAAATCTCAGCCACGGATCCATTGAACCTCGCCGGAGTGATTCTGCCAGGCCCTCGTGTCCCAGCCGTGCCGACGAATTTTCTGCTGTTCAAGAACGGTGCGCTCGTTCGGACGGTGATCGGACGGCGCGGCGAT
Source organism: Nitrospira sp. (assembly GCA_037445435.1). Lineage (GTDB taxonomy): Bacteria > Nitrospirota > Nitrospiria > Nitrospirales > Nitrospiraceae > Nitrospira_D. The sequence goes on from JBBIKN010000133.1 coordinate 5,737, forward strand.
GCGGCACTCTCCGTCGCCGAGTGGATTGGCCAGACCACAGTCCGACAGCCTGCATGATTCATGCGGGTCAGTCCACGAATGGTTTGGACGCCTCGCGCAAGAGATTGAGCAAGCCTGCAGGGTCGCGGTCAATCATCCTGGTAAAACTCGCTTGAGCAGCGGCGAAAAATGCCGATTGTCGATCAGTTGGAATGCCCATCAGACGACTCACAGAGCCCAGATATTCTCCACTTCCGGCTGCCAGATCCTGACTGAGATTCGCCTGATTGAAGCTCACAAACGCCGTGGCTTTGAAGTCCGGCTTGATCTGCCCGTCTTCACTCCACCAGGCAGCTCCCGAGGTGGTACCGGTGATGTTGGACGTCGTGTCGGTGACTTGCTCAAGGGTGGCTTTGATCGTACAGCCGGTCGTTCCGAGCACGATACCGACACCGACGATCGCAAGACATCGCAAATGGTTTCGCATCATGCACCTCCATGTGATGAGGATAAATCGGTCCCACTATAGCACACCGTTCCTCAAGTTCGGTCGATCGTGTGCCGATAGCGGATCAACGCAAGGCTCATCTTCTCTCGTACAGATGGGATGAGATATCTGTTCGGACTTTGATGCCTATTGATCCACATCGATCTTCAATCTGAGTACCTATCTGATGCGGGGGTGGCGGTATCAAGCGTTATCCCGGGTGGGGCACCATCGACGGTTGCTGCGATCCCGCAGCCGCCCAACGGTACCACGGCGCCCACCCCGTCATCGGCCTCGCTCGATTGAACTCATCTCAATGTGCCAGTGAAAGACCGTAACTGGTTCATCATTCAACAGGTACTTGCTGAACCGAAAGAAGCCCGGGCCGAATCGGAGAAGGTCATAAGCACTGCCGATCTTCTTTGAAAAGCCGCAGGAGGACCTCAAGTATCAGAAGAGGTTGATTCATCCACAGCGGTGGCGACCAGCTTGTTGCTTGTGGAGCAATCGTAGAGACATCGTTCTCGTTGTCGCCCCAGAGTTAACTAAATAATGTCATTTGCAACCATTATTCCCTGGTGAATCCATTCCCTAGCGCTCTGGGAGTGTCAGCGCCGATGGTATAAGTCCTCACATCACCGAACTGAGAAGTCCTCTGAACACCGAGTCACAATGTCCCTTCACGGTTCACCACGACGAAGGAGGGACGGATGCTGCGACAGGAGGACTTGATGGTGATTCAGGCGTTGGCCCAAAGGGGGGCGTGTCAAGTTTTCTGTGTAGCTGATTGTGGTAATCACTGGTAGACACACGGTCCCCTAAGATCATGGCCAATTGATTGAGCGCCCGTTTCCACTCTGGAATCGGGGAGGTCCCTTGCTTGGCGATGCGTTGCAGCCCCAGATAGAGCACTTGGAGGCTCGCTTCATCCGTGGGAAACGCCCCGCGCTTTTTTAACGTCTTCCGTAACGAATACTTCAGGGATTCAATGGCAGTCGTGGTGTAGATGACCTTGCGAATGGCTGAGGTGTATAAGTCAAGACTTCATCTGACAGACAGATGAGTCCTCCCCAGGGTTAGGCTGCTAAGATTTTCTCCTTCGCCAACGGCACACTGTCCACACACGTCTGCAGCGGAGTCTTGCCATAACACCACCGCCCTTGATGGGGGCGCTGCGCGTTATAGTCCTCGATCCATCCGTCGAGATCGGTTTGCAATTCCTCCAGCGTGCGATAGATCTTTTTGCGGAACGCCACACGGTAGAACTCGTTCAACAGGGTCTTGTGAAACCGTTCACAAATCCCGTTGGTCTGCGGATGGCGGGTCTTGGTCCGGGTGTGATCGATATTCTCCACGGCCAGATAGAGCTCGTATTCATGACGGTCGGGAGCGCCGCAGTACTCCGTACCACGATCAGTCAGGACACGGTTCAGGGGAATCCCCTGCTGCTCGAAGAACGGGAGCACGCGGTCATTCAGGAGATCGGCGGCCGTCACAGGGGTCTTGCGGTCATACAGCTTGGCGAAGCCGACCTTGCTAGAGGTATCAATGAACGTCTGCTGGTAGATCCGCCCCACGCCCTTGAGCGTGCCCACATAGAACGTGTCTTGGGCCCCACAGTAGCCGGGACATTCGCTCTCGAATTCCCCGTGAGCTTCTTTATCGGCCGTGGCTTTTTCCAAGGCCGTCACCTGGGCCTCCGTCAGGACCAGCCCTTCTTGAGCGGCCTTCGTTTCCAAGGCCTTCAGCCGTTTGCGCATCGTTTCCAGATCATGCCGCAGCCAGATGCACCGGACGCCAGCGGGGGAGATCGTCAACGCCTGTTTGCGCAGTTCATTGGCCACCCGCACTTGGCCCCACGCCGGTTGGGCCACCGCCATGGCCACAATGGCCTGTTCTACCTCCGCGGACACTCGGTTCTTGAGCAGCGGTTTCTGCCGGGAGATCTCCTGCAGTGCGGCCTCCCCACCGGTCTCATAGAGTTCCTTGAACCGATAGAAGCTGTCCCGGCTATAGCCCATCAGGCGGCAGGCCTTTGAAACATTGTCGAGCTGTTTCGCCAATTCCAGCACGCCGACCTTCATCTTGATGATCTTCTGTTCCGTCGTCATGGTCCTCGCTCCTTTCGTGAAGGGGAGGACTCTACCGGACTGTCAGATCAAGTTCTAGCCCGCATGATTCATGACAGTGGTCACGGAAGGTGTTCATGCGATCGGACTAACCG
>JBBIKN010000134.1:0-8413 GCA_037445435.1 Nitrospira sp.
GTCAGTGCCTGCACACAAGTGCGTTGGGCCTAATGTCGGACAGGCTCCTAGGACACAAATGGATCTTGAGTACAGGTTCTGCAGGGCGAAGACCACAGGGCATGGGCTATGGAAAATAGGGATCAGCTTCAAGAGGGAGCCGGATGACGCAGCGGCTGTCGTTCAAGAACCTGCCGAAGATCCAGGCAAAGCGGTTCAAGAAGCTGAGGCTGGAAAAGGAACGGGAGCGAGCCACGCGAATGAGAGTCCGGCCGGTCAAGCAACGGTCTCCACGGAGAGAAGGCTAAGAGCCTTGTGGCAACCGTCTTCTGCCGGTCGTCATGCGAAGGCTGGTGGAACATGCCGGTGCATAATGCCGATGTCGCAGCGGTGTTCGAGGAGATCGCGGATCTGCTCGAGATCGAAGGATCGAACCCATTCCGCATCCGTGCTTATCGCAATGCAGCTCGCGCGCTCCGTGATCTCCCTCGTGAGGTCGGCGCGATGCTCGACCAGGGGGAGGATCTGACAGAACTGCCCGGGATCGGTGAAGATCTCGCGGCAAAGATCAAAGAGATCGTCGAGACTGGTACGGTTGCCCCGCTCGAAGAGCATCGCAAGAAGGTGCCGAAGACTCTCACGGAACTACTCCGAATTCCAGGGATCGGACCGAGGCGAGTCAAAGCATTGTATCGTGAGCTCGGCATCCGGACGCTCGCCCAGTTGCAGAAGGCTGCGCAGGACGGGCGGGTGAGATCGCTCCAGGGGTTTGGAGAAAAAACCGAACGATACATCCTGGATCATCTGAAAGCGCGGACCGGTGAGGAGAAGCGTTTCCAATTAGCGGTCGCCACGCCGTACGCCGAGGCCTTGATCACCTATCTGAAGGACTCTCCTGGAGTGGAGCAAGTCGTGGCGGCAGGAAGCTATCGACGGGCCAAGGAAACGATCGGGGATCTCGATATCCTCATCACTGCCACTCCGGGCAGCCCAGTGATGGATCGATTTGTGTCTTATCCGGAAGTCGAAGAGATTCTGGCGCATGGCGCAACCAAAGCGAGCGTCCGGCTTGCCTGCAAGCTGCAAGTGGATGTGCGAGTTGTTCCTGAGGACAGCTACGGAGCCGCACTCCAGTATTTCACCGGAAGCAAGGCCCACAATGTGACGCTTCGTCAATTGGCGCAGCAGCGGGGTCTCAAGCTCAATGAATACGGATTGTTCAAGGGTGATCGATCGGTGGCGGGGGTGACCGAAGAATCGGTCTATGCCGCAGTCGGGCTGCCGTGGATTCCGCCGGAACTGCGGGAGAATCGTGGGGAGTTCGACGCGGCCCGTGCCGGGCGCTTACCGGCGCTCGTAGAGGTGGCCGATCTGAAGGGCGATTTGCACGCCCATACCAAAGCGACCGACGGCCGGAACTCCATGAGAGAAATGGCGGAAGCGGCCAGGGCTTGTGGCCTGGAGTATCTCGCGATCACGGACCATTCGAGGCGTCTGACGATGGCCAAGGGCCTCGACCCGAAGCGGCTGTTCGAACAGCTGGAAGAGATCGATCGGCTGAACGCGACGCTGAATGGCATCACCCTATTGAAAGGGATCGAGGTCGATATCCTGGAAGATGGCCGCTTGGATCTTCCTGATGAAGACCTGTGCCGACTCGATCTCATCGTCGGGGCGGTCCATAGCCACTTTCGACTCTCCAGGCAGAAGCAGACCGAGCGGATCCTACGTGCGATGGACCATCCCTATTTTACGATCTTGGCCCATCCCAGCGGTCGGCTCATCGATGAGCGAGCGCCTTACGACGTGGATATGACGCGTATCGTTCGCCATGCCAGAGAGCGAGGCTGTTTTCTGGAAGTGAACGCGCATCCGGTGCGGCTGGATCTAACCGACACGGATTGCCAGATAGCGAAAGAGGAGGGCGTCCTTCTCAGCGTCAATTCCGATGCCCACAGCGTCATGGATCTTGGGAACCTTCGCTATGGGATCGGGCAGGCGCGCCGGGGATGGCTAGAAAAGAAGGACGTCTTGAACACCAGAAGTCTGCAGGCCCTACGCCCTCTCCTCAAGCGTACGATGCTGAAGACGTGAAATGTGAGCGCAAGAGCGACCAATCTGTCGGGCAATGCAAGCACACGTTCTGCCTGGTGCTGAAGCAGGGATACAGGCAGGAATCCTTTTCGGGGATCCTGTCTCTTAGAGACAACTCAACAATTCATCATGGAGGATACAGGCGCTATGACTGTGACCAAGGTTCCAAGGGAAACAACCACTCGAGAGTATCGTTCCAACCGCTGCCACCGTTGCGGCGGACTCATGATTCAGGAGAAAGTGTTCGAAATCGGTTCATTTGATTGGCACTGCGTAAGTTGCGGTGAGCGGATTGATCCCGTCATTCTCGTTCATCGCCAGGTCCATCGTCCCAAGGATCCGCCGCGCGAAGAATCCGAGAGAGTCTTTGCTGCGAGGGGGAAAGCTCGCCTGAACTGAGGTCCTTTGCCTCACAGGGTTCGATTGTGCCACACCTGCGCGACGGTGTGGCATCGTGCCTCCGTTGACTCTAAGAGGACCGAGGTTAATATAAAAAGTGAAGGAGGTGGCGTGAACCTAAAGCTACAGAGGTCGGTAGTCTCAGGTTGGTGGTCCGCTCTTGTGCAGCCAGCGTGCAAAGGGCGCGGGCGTTGTTTCCGTAGCGGGGTCAAGGTTCAAGGGACGCGCTATCGATTGTCGGTGCCACTAGGCATGGCCGTAGATGCGAGCCAAGACGAAGATTGAGGCGCGGGGTAATCAGCCTCAAGCGACTGAAGGATTACCGAACGTGATTCCGGCCAGATGACAGCCCCCGTGGTTCCACACAAGAGCGGGCTGTTTTTTTTGCTGTGCTCTTTCAACTCTCTCCGGCTCTCCCGCACAGAGGTCGCAAGAAGACACATCAATGGGTTGTGGGCTCCATCTGTTCGGGAAGGTGACACCTGAAAAGAAAGGCAAAAGCGGAGGCGGGTCTAGAGAGCTCTGTGAAACTTCTGGAAGTCTTGGAGGGGTTTTAGGCTTCCCACCCATCGGCGGGCCTGCTCACCGCCCCACCGCTCGACTTCGATTCTCGTGTGTGTTCCTCTCACCGAAGCCTCCGCCCACTTATAAGATAACCGTGCTTCACGAATAATCAATCGCCGATTCTCCACCGTAGCAAAATGGGACATCAGCGACCAGGGCACCCTCCAGGCCTTCTTCTCCTTATTGGCAGATAGAAAATGAGGATACTTACACCTCAGTTGTCAGATGGGCTCCATGCTCACCTATTGATGGTTTTGCAACATTCTCAGAATGATCATCACGTGGTGGAGGCCCGAACGGTGGCACGCTCGATGCTTCTCCACTCGTTCCATGCGATCCGATCTTGCGCGAGCGGTTGAGGGGGAGGTGGATCGATGCAAGGCATCAGTGTGGACCCGAAAGCAAGGGGGACGACGGATGGAACTCTTGGAATGTTCTGGCAATGGCCAAGAATCACGAGCAGGGGCAGCTGGCCAGGCGGCTTAGATGGTCAGGAATCCTGAATTGCTATACCCCATCGCCCGTCTTGTTCAGGTTGATCACATCTTCACCTTCACGATGGACACGCTTTCAACCCTGAAGACGGAGACCCTCGGTTATGCCGATCGAATTGAGAATGGATCGTTCCACGTGCGGGTGGAGCGGATGGGACATAGAGGCGAAATCGACGGTCGGCGAATCGAACAGGACCTCGCCGCAGCACTCATCGAATCGCTGACACAACGAAGCTGTACCCCCCAAGTTGATTTTCATGATCCGGATGCATTTTCGACATCGAAATCGTCGGCGATGAATGTGGGGTGGGACTCATCACAAGGTCGATGCGTGAGTAGTGCCCATTTGTGAAAGAACCGTGAGGGTGGACTGACAACGAAGGAAGGAGGTCTCATGACGGTATTTCGCCATGTGGAAGAAGCAGCCGAAAAGCTACAGGAGGCTACGCGGCAGATCAAACTGGCGCGGGAGGGCCCCGACACCTGTGAGAATCAGCGGGTCTGGTTGGAAGCGCTCACGGCATACTGTGAGGCTCTTGCCGACATCCACACCTATAATAATGAGTCCGTCCACGAGAAGCTGCACGAGTTGGCCGGACTGACAGGATTGAAGAAGTTTCGGTCTTCCGGCTAGGCCAACAGAGTTGGAACCCCGCGGGTTTGCGCCTGCGCAGATCGTCTCGAATGGGCTGTAGCGAAAGGTCGCCGTCTCACGGGTCGGATGATCGCGATACCACCCCGTTCCCAGCCACATGAGTGGAGAGGAGTGTCGTCATTATGACATTAAGACGGCTCGATTCCAGTGAGGACCATCTATGACACAGCCTCGTTTCGAGAGCATGCAAGGAAGCTGGGAACATTTCCCGCATGAGGCCGATATCGGTGTGCGAGGGATCGGCTCGACCAAAGAGGCGGCATTTGAAGGAGCGGGACTGGCACTGACCGCTGTCATCACAGATCCGGCTTCTGTCTCTCCCATGCAAGCCGTGTCCATCGTCTGCGAGGCGCCTGACGGGGAGCTGCTCCTTGTCGATTGGCTGAATGCGCTGGTCTACGAAATGGCGACGCGGAACATGCTGTTCAGTCGATTCACTGTTTGCTTCAACGACCATTCATTGCACGCGACGGCCTGGGGAGAGCCGATCGAGGTGGCAAGACATCAGCCTGCAGTCGAAGTCAAAGGTGCAACCTATACCGAGCTTTCAGTGAAGCAGGATGAGCAGGGGAGGTGGGTTGCGCAGTGTGTGGTAGATGTCTAGGTCATAATCAGATGATGGCGAGGCGGTCATGGATCTCACTCAATTGAAACGACGTGGGCGCGACGAATGGCACATTTCTCCGCGCGGCAAGATGCGGGTGCCCGGGGTGATCTACGCCACCGAAGATCTGGTTCACGACATGGACGAGAAAGTCTACGAGCAAGTGACCAACGTAGCCACGTTGCCCGGCATCGTCCAAGCGTCTTACGCGATGCCCGATGCCCATTGGGGCTACGGGTTTCCCATCGGTGGGGTGGCGGCGTTCGATCCCGACGAGGGAGGGGTGGTCTCAGCGGGAGGTGTGGGTTTCGACATTTCCTGCGGCGTTCGCCTGCTCCGCACCGGGCTCACGGTCGAGGACGTCCGACCGGTGAAAGAACAACTGGCCGAGGCGTTGTTTCATCGTATTCCTGCCGGTGTTGGAAGCACGGGAAAGGTGCACTTGGATCGACAGGAAATGGATGCCATGCTTGCCGGAGGAGCGAAATGGGCAGTGGGAAAGGGCTACGGGACGCATGAGGATCTGGAGTTCATCGAAGAGCAAGGCCGCATGGCCGGCGCCAAACCTGAGCATGTGTCGGACCATGCTAAGAAGCGCCAGCAGGATGAAATGGGAACGCTCGGCTCCGGGAATCACTATCTCGAAGTCCAACGGGTCGTGACGATCTTCGATGAGGCGGTCGGCGAAGCCTTTGGACTGCGAGAAGGCGATATTGTCGTGAGTATCCATTGCGGCTCGCGAGGACTCGGCCATCAGATCGGTACCGAGTTTCTGAAGAGCATGGCCATCAGCGCAGTGCGATACCACATCGAATTGCCGGATCGTGAATTGGCCTGTGCCCCGATCAATTCGGAAGTGGGGCAGGAATATCTCGGCGCCATGCGCGCGGCGATCAACTGCGCCCTTGCCAATCGGCAAATCATCACGCACCTCGTCAGACAAGTGTTTGAGGATGTGCTGCCGTCGGCCCAGCTCTCGCTGCTCTATGACGTCTCCCACAACACCTGCAAGGTCGAGGAGCATGTCATTAATGGAACGCCGACCCGTCTCTTCGTCCATCGCAAGGGGGCTACCCGGGCCTTCGGGCCAGGACATCCCGATGTCCCCTCGTCCCTGCGGACGGTAGGACAGCCGGTTCTGATCGGTGGCACGATGGGAACCGCATCGTATGTGCTCGTGGGCACGCAAGAGAGCATGGGGTTGGCCTATGGGTCCGCCTGTCATGGAGCCGGTCGAAGCATGAGTCGGCACCAAGCGCTTCGACAGTGGCATGGTCGCGATGTGGTCAAGGACTTGGCAACTCGCGGCATTCTGATTCGCAGCCCGTCCATGCGTGGAATTGCGGAAGAGGCACCAGGTGCGTACAAAGATGTGAGTGAGGTGGTCGACGCGGCGGATGACGCGAAGCTGGCGCGGAAGGTGGCCAGGCTGGAACCGTTGGTGTGCGTGAAGGGGTAGGAGGGTGGCACCGTCTGGTTTCGGTGGCTTCTTCCGGTCACTGCCGAGCGCGGTTCGGAATCGCTCGCTCTACCTCGAACCACTCATCAGTGCGTATCTATGCCGACATACCCGCCCGCTGTAAGGCTCATGAGCGCGGTTCGCGAGGACTTGCCGATCGACATAGTCCCCGCAGTTGACACAGCGCCACACAAACTCGTCCTCGCCCTTCTCGCTTGGGCTGAGCAGATCAGAATAGGTCTCGATCATCATTCCGCCGCAGCGACGGCACTTGATGCCTTGCTCCATCACAAGAGTTCGCCTCGTCAGCGGCTAGTTCACTCAGGCCCTGGGTCGTTGTTACGATCGTCGGGATGAATGAAAATGAGAGAGCAGGCAACTGGGTCAGCGCCCAGGATATCGCCACAACCCTGTTGCCCGCTCGTCATCCGCGCTCCTGGCGAAAGAACCTATCCCTTCTTCATCCCTTGCGTGAGACTGAGATAGCGCTCCCACGGTGTGAGCACCCACGTCTCTGTTGTCGCCTGTCCAAGTGTGCGGACCAGGAGGGCCACCTTCGTGGCTGTCTCGACATCGGGAGATTCGAAGATGTCCAGGTAGTCGCACGGCCCAAGCACAGCATAATTGGCCAGCCATTTGACGCCGGGACACTCTTGCTTCACCTGCTGTTGGACTTTGCGGTTGAGGTCGGCAACCGTGGTCTGGGGCGTCAAGGCTTCCGGAGATAGTCTTGTCAGCATCGCATAGGTCGTCATAGATACCTTCTTGTTCCTGCTTTGTGAGTGTGCAGCTGAGTGCGAGTCTTAGTCGATCTTGACCGTGATCGCCCGCTTCTTCGCCTCCTCGGTCTTCGGCATGCGCACTTCGAGGACGCCGTTCTTCATAGACGCTTTCACCTGCTCGGCCTTCACCTCACAAGGCAGATCGACCGATCGGGTAAACGAGCCGAACGACCGTTCGCAACAATAGTAGTCGTCCTCATTCATCGCTTCTTCCCGTTTCTTCTCCCCTTTGATCGTCAACGTCGAGTCGGTCACCTCGACGCTGATGTCTTCCTTCGAGAGTCCCGGGATCTCCGCCTTCATGACGACGTCGTCCTTTTCTTCGTAGACATCGACTGCCGGCATCCTGGTCATCAGGCCTCCCTCGACCGGCCACCATCGTTCCGGGCGCATGAGGCTGGGGAACGGCCGTCGCCAGAAGTCCTCGACCATGCGGTCGAACCAACGGTCGATGTCGTTCCCGCGAGGCAGGATCTCCATCGTGGGTCTGCGCACCGTCACCGCCTTGTTTTCTTTCTCCTTCGTCGCATGTGCCATGGGGAAACCTCCTTGATTGGTGAAGGTTGATAAACGACAAGAACCTTTACGGCGGAACCTAGCTCACAATCTCCTGGTTCGCCTCCAGTTCGTGAACATTGAGCAACAGGTGTGCCGCAATCAGCGAAGACTGAGAACCGTTGAACGGTAAAGAGGTTGGAGGCTGTCTTCGTCGAAAATCATACAGAGGCTCAACGGTCTGGTGAGGACAAGGTCCTCATTTCTGCGCGAAGGAGTGGGGCATAGGGCGACAGCACTTGTCGTGGATCCTCCGACACTAGGTTGTTTCCCAGTCATGTGCGCAAATCTTACTGGAGTTGCACTCATCCGACCGCTCAGCGACTCGCCGCTCTTGCTTACCTTTCCCATAGAGGCCTAGAATTGCAGCCTCTCTCATGCCACCGAAAAATGATTAAGAAGAAATCTTTATCCAAGAGCACATCACTCCGCCACGCGCCAGGCGCTATCGATCCTCCACGGCGTCGCGCGGTATCGTCGGCTGAAGAAGAGCTGTTTATCAAGGTCTTTCGTTCGAGTCCTCACCCAATCGGAATTACCGAGCTGGAAACGGGACGCTGTCTTGAAGTCAATGATGCCTGCTTGGAGATCTTTGGGTTTCGACGTGACGAAGTGGTTGGGGAAACCACGTTGATGCTCGGGATTTGGCCTGACCCACAAGAGCGGGTCCAATTTATCGATCGCCTGAAAGCCGAAGGGAAGGTCAGGAATCTTGAAGTTTCCATGAGGATGAAGAATGGGGAGCGACGCCATTTTATTCTTTCAACGGACCTGATCACGCTCAAGGGGAAACGGTGCCTATTGACGATCGGCAACGACATTACCGAG
>JBBIKN010000135.1:0-8330 GCA_037445435.1 Nitrospira sp.
ATTGACGCATTTGTTAATAGCGGCAATAATGCTCTAGCTAAGTCTTGTAGGCGGTACCACCCGCACAGAGCCAAGACTCTGATCGACTCGTATGCCCATTCATCGTTTTTTCCCATGTTTTGACGTATCCTATTGCCGATTCCCAACCATACCCTTTTGGACAATATCCGTGCAGACACTTCCCGGAGAGTAAAATCAACGAAATGAGTATCGAAGATTACATTGCTGCCCAAAAGGCAAACGTCGCATTCATCAGTCACCTACCATCCGCTGTCTGCCGAAGAAATCTTGGTGAGCTGCGGATCAGCGGTACTTTTTGTCAGTTGAAAGGGTATGAATCGTAAAATCCTGGCATGGTTTATCAGCGGAAGTGCAGTTGTCGCTGCAGGCGTTCACCTGGTGTGGCCAGGTAAAGCAATAGATGCGATCACCGTCACACTTTTTTTGGTCGCAGTGCTGCCCTGGCTTAGCCCACTCTTCAAGGCTGTAGAGCTACCGGGTGGCGTCAAGGTCGAATTCACTGAACTTGAGAAGGCGCAACGCGAGGCAAAATCAGCAGGGATTCTCGCAGCACCGGTAACTCCTCGTAATGGTGAGGCAGCTTCCTCGCTGATTCCAACCGACGATCCCAATCTTGCGCTCGCAGGTCTTCGGATAGAATTGGAACGACGGCTCCGAAAGATTGCCGAGCGGCATGGTATTGCGGCTAATCGCCGTGGTATGGGCATCCTTCTTCGCGATCTTCAGGCGCGCAACTTGCTTTCCGGCGAGCAATCGTGAATCCTTGCGGACCTCTTGCCCTCTCTAAACGCGGCCGTACATGGGGCGCGCGTAGACCCGCGCGCAAGCGCCTGGGCGATCGAGGTTGGACCACGGCTCCTTGCAGAGCTCGACCTGCATGATTCAACTGACATCGATTCGCTCATCACAAGTTGGCAGACAGCCGATGGAGCTGCGGTCCTTGAGGTTGGCGAAGAACTTTCAAAAGCTGCTATTCGTTCGCCGCGCGAATTTCTATGAGTGATGAGTGAAAATCCGGAGGACTTCGACCGCTGGTTGAAGCAACTGCAGCACCACACGTTCACAGTATTCCAATCAAGGAACAAACTGGACGACGGACTTTATGGAGCCTACTACGAACGACTCCGGCTTCGGCTACTGGAGACAATGAGGACATTTTCGCGCGACCCTACGTACGGGACAATTGCCCAGCGTATCGCGGAAACCACTGCAGAAGTAACAGTACGCACAATCCAATGATAGGGCTTACGAGTTAATTTCTTAACCGAAAGCATCCTCGCCCAAGATTGCTTCATATTCATTTATTGCTTCATATTCATTTGATGCTCCTGCCCTAGTGTGATACGGTCCGTGCTCTGATGCCGGATTCGCCGCTGTCCTTCACGCTTGTCGATGTTCCCGGTGCAGTGCCTCTGCTGGGCCATCTGCCTTCGTTCAAGCAGCGCCCGTTGGAGACGATGGCCGGATGGTGGCGGCAGCACGGCGATGCGCTGCGCTTTCGGCTTGGCCCGAAGACGTTCTATCTGTTCAGTCATCCCGATCTCGCCGAAGACATTCTCGTCAAACAATCCGACGGCTTCGTGAAGGTGTACAACCCTCGTCGTCCACATGGCCTCGCCTTGGTGTTAGGGAATGGCTTGGTCACCAGTTCTGGTGAGGTCTGGAAGCGGCATCGCCGGATCATCCAGCCGATCTTTCACCGCTCTCGGATGGCCACGATGGCCGATCGTATGGCTCAGGTGGGCGAGCAGCGCGTGGACGCGTGGAAAGGCCGGGAGGGAGGCACGATCGACATCGCCGCAGAAATGATGCAGCTGGCCCTCGAAGTGATCTCCCAAACGATGTTCAGCACCAGCATGACTCAACACATCGAGAGGGTCAGTCATGCCCTTCGCGTAAGCATCAAATATGCCTTCGATTCCTTCAGTAACCCCCTGTTTCTTCCGCTATGGGTGCCTACCGCACGCAACCGTGAATTTCGTTCCGTGATGCAGTTCATGGATGGGCTGATGTATGAATTGCTCGCTGAACGACGCCGGAGCGGGGCACACTATGATGATCTGCTGGATCTACTGCTTCAGGCTCACGACGAAGAAACCGGTGAGGGACTGACCGACCAAGAACTGCGTGATGAAGCATTAACCATCTTTGCTGCGGGCCACGAGACCACCGCCAACGCCCTCTCCTGGACCTGGTATCTGTTGGCCACTCACCCTGAGGCCAAGGCCCGGTTTCATGAGGAAGTCGACCAGGTGCTCCAAGGAAGAACACCGAATGCCGACGACCTTCAGCACCTCCCCTACACACGCGCCCTCTTCGATGAATCGCTGCGTCTCTATCCACCGGCACCGGCGGTCCATCGCAAAGCCGCGACTCGCACCACGGTCTGCGGCTTATCCCTCCCGGAAGGCGCGTTCGTCTTGGTCGGTACACACAATCTGCACAGACACCCTGCTTTTTGGACGCATCCTGAAGAATTTCGGCCAGAGCGCTGGCTGGAGGGTGGCCGGCCAAGTTCTCGCTATGCCTATATGCCGTTCGGCGCGGGACCGCGCACCTGCGTGGGTCTCCATTTCGCGTCAGTGGAAGGGCCGCTCCTATTGGCCCTGATCGGCCGCCGCTACGACCTCCAACTGGCCCAAGATACGGTCGAGCCTGAACTCATGGTGACGTTGCGGCCGAAAGGTGGCATCAGGATGATGCTCCAGCCACGACGCGTGCCGGTCGTATCGGTCGCCTAGAGTCACCTACATCCTTACTCTTGAGACAGGGTCTAGTAGTTTTCCTAGCTATTCGTTATGTCTCTCAAGGAATATGGTGTAACCCATTGTTTCAGTCGAGAGCAAACGAGGGAGGACTTATGATCACAGTCAAGAATCAGTTCGTCCAGCAGACGTTGGCGGCGTTCACGCTCGTCCTGGTTCTCGGTGCTCTCTCGATGATCTGGCCCGGCATCATTGCTCTGTTTCTCGGTGTATTCCTGCTGTTCCAATCGTGCTGCACCGAACCGGAGATTGCGATGCTGTCGTGGACCGAGGTCGGGACTGGATCGATCACCTTCGCCTCTTTTCGGCGACCCGGTCTTCCAGCGATACTCTTGTGACGAGTTTGCGTGGCGCCTTGGCCAGTCGAGCACATTCCGCCAAAGGCGTGTAAACACCTGCTGCTCATGAGCGCCGACATGGAGGCTCGACTCGTACGAAACGGTCAAGAAGGTGGGTGTGTTCCGTCGTCGCTCCTATGGCGTACATGTGAAGAATCCAGCTCAGATAGAAGATCTCAGCTATCTGTTTCGGCAGCGTTAATGAGGAAAGGCTGTGCCAGTGAACCGGCGGTTATGCGTGAAATGCGGTTTAGAAACAGGTCTACTGAGGGTATCTATCAGGCGGCGTTAATGAAGAGGGCTGAGCCCGATGAGCCGCCGGCACGCGCAAGCGAGTGTGGTACTTTGAGGAGAGGACACTGAAGGGTTTTATCCGTGCGCATCATCAGAAGAATAGCGCACGGTACGAGCGAGCTTGGTTTGGTGGGCCGTGTAGGGGTCGAACCTACGGCCCGCTGATTAAGAGTCAGCTGCTCTACCAACTGAGCTAACGGCCCCACCGGTATTGAATTGTCGAGACCAACTACGCAGAGGCGGTTTGGTGCGCCTGACAGGATTTGAACCTGTGGCCCTCAGCTCCGGAGGCTGATGCTCTATCCAGCTGAGCTACAGGCGCTCCCGCAACCAAGGAATGTCACCTTAGCACAGCAAGAAATAAACTGTCTAGGTCGTGTCCCTGGTCTTTTCCGTCACAACCTCAGCTAAGAAGGCAAATGGCAAGAACAGCTCTTCGCCCTGAGCTTGATCATGGCGACGAACTGCGGCCAGCTCCTCCGCTTCCCTCCCCGCGAGAAGATTCTCTTCCTCGCGAAGAGCCCTGGACAGCCGGATGACTGGGACTGACGTTTGGACAGCACAAGCTCCGGATACAACACCGTCATTGTCCGCTGGGATGCCCATGGAACGACAGACCAGTGGGCGGAACTCATAGACACCACACCTTCCATCCTCCTCTAATGCGGGACAAGGCCATGTCTCGAACCGTTCAGTGAGTCGATCAATATCCTCTTCCGGCCACTGATCGATAAAGCGATTCATGTTCAGATATGGCGCGGAGGTTGTAAGAGCAACGACTTGCTCCGATGCTGCCCGTTCGATCCTCTTTCGCTGTTCATCCGGAAGCGTTCGGAGACCTCGCTGAATTTCCTGCCGGTCCAGGATGGTCACGGGAAACAGTCCAACACAACAGTTGGAACAGCCTTGGCCACAGGGCAGATGACCCAGAAGAGCTTTCGAACGTTCAAACCACCGAGCAGTCTTTTCAAACAGCGTTGACGGCGTCCTTGACACGTTAGTCTTCGTCCGAGACCGACATATCCACGATCAATTCGCCTTTAGGGGAGAAGAAGCCTTGCTTGTCGATTTGCACGATGCCGTTGCACTGTTCTTGATAGAACTCGAGGATCCACCCATTGAAATCATAGCCCTCACCGGTCACATCGTTTTCTGCCATCCGCGTCGTCAGGATAAACCGACACCGCGCCACATATTCAATCGCGAGTTGCGCTTCGATGTCCGAGTGAGCGGTGAGGAGGTCCAAGAACAGTTTCTTCTCCTGGTCGTAGACATCTCGATAGCTGCCGCGATCGCGTACGCAAAAGAGGTGGATCGGCTTCCGCTCCCGCTGATAGCCCAATGCCACTTGAACCCACGCCCATTCCTCCAGCGCTCCGTCCTCCAAATTTGGCGGAAGGAGAGGACTCTGGCCACGGGACTTGAGAAAATCGATCAACAGCTTGAGCGGAGGCGAGTTCTCTTTTTGGCAGAACACTCGTGAGTAAAGAAAACTCTCACGCTGTTCTGACGTCTGAGCTGATGCACCTAGGGGTAATACAGGCAGGTCTTTACCCATTTACTTTCACCATCGTCAAGAGCCGTTTATGTCGATATGCGAGGCCCATCTAGCTCTACTCTACCCTTCCATTTGCAGGGACCGCAAGGGGTAGTATGTGCATTTCTTCACGCCAGATGCGCGTTTTTCTCGTTGACAGTCCTCCGACTCTTGGCTACACTCTCGCGGGTTTTCACGATGTGAGCTGTCGCACACCGGCGACTCACCACCAGCCAGGCTGTGTTTACACGAAGCGCGTCAGGCGACATATTGATTACTTAATCTCTTACCCTCAAGGAGGTTCACGAATGGCCAAATCAATGACGAAATCGCAGATTGCAGATTACCTCGCCGGGAAAGCCGGCATCACGAAGAAGGGGGCGGTTCAGATTCTTGATGATCTGGCGGCCCTCGCCTATCGTGAAGCCAAGAATGTGTTCACGGTGCCGGGTATCGGCAAGCTCAAGCTGGCAAACCGTAAAGCGCGCATCGGCCGTAATCCCCAGACCGGTGAGGAAATCAAGATCCCGGCCAAGCGAGTGGTCAAGTTCCGTGTGGCCAAGGCCGCCAAGGACGCAATTCTCGGCAAGAAGTAAAGAAAGAGAATTCCTGTCCTGGTTCTGCTGCAGCGTCGGGTTTAGAGAGCATTATCCGCGACTCTGCATATACACTCATAATATGGGGGCCGAGATCAAACAGATCCCGGCCCCCGGTTTCTTTCAGACCAGTCAGCTGTGCGATGGGCCCAGTCCACTGCCCCCCATCCCATCGTGTCCGATCAGACGAATCGAATCCCCGTCATGAACCAGCGAGTCCTCGCTGGCAATTTTCTTATTGATGGTCACGAGCACTTTCTTTTCCCGCAGGAGTTGCAGCAGATGCCGGAGTTGAACTCCTTGCCGTTGGATCAGTTGGCGAACCGACATCGATCGATCAATTTCACATGCCACATCACACTCGCCGTCCAGGGTTTGCAATTGTCCCGTCAGTACGATCGTCACCATATCCGTCGTGCCTCATGCCTCCAAACACTTGCGCTCTCTCGTAGTTGACTCGCCCGGTATCTCTCCTGATAATGGAGGGCCATGCCATCGCTCGATGTTCAGAATCCTGGAATGCCCGATCTCCAATTCGTCCTGTTCGTGTCCGCACTCTGCACCTCAGATATCACGACGATCAATGTCTCGCAAGAACTGAGACAGACGATCTTCGATCGTTGCTGGGCTCTCCTCCACACTGATGCACCACCCACGCACCCTCAAGAACGCGTTCTCGATCTCCGCGGGGGAACGGAGCTCACGCTCGATGCCTGCGCTTCCACGATCCGATCGCTTCTCCTCGAGGCAAACATCACCACTCTCGTGTGGGACCATCCGGTAAGTGAAGCTCGTATGCAGAGCACACCGGAAGCCCTTCCCTTGATCGATCGATTAGAACAATTGTATCCCGACCGTCCTACGGTCGTCGATCCTCCCAGTCATCCGCCTCGCGACTCTAATCCTAAGCCATGAAGAGAGGATGCCGTGCGCGTGACGACAATTGACATTCCTGGTGTGCTCTTGCTCGAACCGTCTGTCGTGTCCGATCATCGAGGGTGGTTCACGGAAACGTATCACGAGCAACGCTACCGTGATGCCGGTATCACCGAGCACTTCGTCCAAGATAACTGTTCGCGATCGGTCCGTAACACGGTACGAGGTCTGCATTTTCAGGAACCGCACTCACAAGGAAAGCTTGTCATGGCCCTGGAGGGGATCGTCTACGACGTCGTCGTCGATATCCGAAAAGGATCGCCGACGTTCGGGAAATGGCATGGGATCGAGCTATCAGGCAAGAACCTTCACCAGATGTATATCCCTCCCGGATGCGCGCATGGCTTTTGTGTCACCAGCGAGACGGCCACCTTCCTGTATAAATGCACGGCCTATTATTCGCCGAAAGAGGAACGTGGAATTTTGTGGAACGATCCGACGTTGAGAATTCCTTGGCCCGTCCGCGAGCCTATTCTCTCACTGAAAGACCAAGCACACCGTACGCTTAACGAAATGGATGCCGAGTTGCCGTTCTATCAACCTACTTTCTGACAGCTGGCCATTCGCCCGTTTTGTTCTTTGCGCGTCGGAAGGAAACTTCCCGAACCGTCCCTTCCCCCAATTCCTGGACAGTCCTAGTGACAGGGCAGCTACGACTGTGGTATGTGTGCGTCTGTTCTCTTACCCATAGTGGCACGTCCCCATCGTCTAGCCTGGCCTAGGACATTGCCCTTTCAAGGCAGTAACACGGGTTCAAATCCCGTTGGGGACACCAACCTCTTTCCCACTCATTAACGGAATGACCTGGCGCCAAATTGGCAAGAAAAGGATGGTGTTGGGCTAATGCTGACTGCAAGCCAACCCTCATGGATGCTGGCAGGGTTCTCTATAGGTAGCCACTGATCTTGGTTCACATAGCCGTCAGCTGGTCTGTCAATTCCCATGTGGTGTAAGAACTCGGTGAAGGCAGGAGTCGCTGCTTGTTTGCCGGCACAATGGAATTCTGGTCGTTATGGCCGAGAAAACCAAATGAGGCCTGGGCGCAAGTCTTTCAATCGATAGTCCCTTCATCGCGACAACATCACGACGCGACCCGCACGATGAGGGAGCCGAGAGTCAACATAGACCGTATGAAGGCTGTGCGCTTGTTATTCCTTGGGATCCCCCTCTCGCATCGACGGATCCGAAGCCTGGCGAACGGCGCTAGAGCCTACCCCTCAAAAGCATGACTACATTTGCGGCAAAGAAATTTGGAGGCGATCCTATCCTTCCATATGTTTAACTTCTGCGTGTAATTTTTGGTTTTCAACGCTCCATACCCCACCCATACGCCTAGGAAGGCAATAGAGGAGGCTACGTCAGCGATTGCCATCTCTGATTCAGTGCCCTGGGGAGATGCCAAGCTCAACATGACCGCCGCATTGACTGGAACGCCAAGGAGAAATCCTTGAAGATAGGCCCATGGAGCCTTTGGTGGATGATAGGAGGCCGGAAGATCGCCCAATGCTTTCGTGGATGTCATTTGTCGGACAATATCACTAATCCGTTGGGCCTTTTCAGTGTTACAGGTGGGACACGTGCGTTCGCCAGACATATGCTCCTCCTTCCTCCGAATGCATCAGAAAAGAACTTTCTCAATCATTGTAAAGCCAATTCTAGGAGGAAAGGAAGGCCTGTGCAAGAGGTGAATTCCGAGCTTAGGTAGGTTGAGAGGAGAATATCGGATAAAAGAATTGGCCCGGAACCCCTTTAATAGGGCTCCGGGCCGATCACGGACAGACAACAACTACTCCTTAGTACCCGGCCTTGGCGTTGGGGTTCACCTGGCTGGGGAACGGATCCA
>JBBIKN010000136.1:0-8294 GCA_037445435.1 Nitrospira sp.
GGGCCGCTTTCTCTTGGCAAGCACGACCGCTATAATCCTCCCTCTTTTTCTCAAGGAGGATCACTCGTATGGTGGATGAGCGTCAACTGAGGATCTTTATAAGAGAGTCGCGGCCGAGATTTGAGGATTTTTTGGGACAGATGGTGGAGGTGCCGTCGATCAGTATGGATTCATCCCGTGCGGGTGATATGCGACGCATGGCCGATCTTGCGAGCCAGTATTTGATCGCGATGAATGCCAAAGTTCATGTGGTGGAGACCGGTGGGTATCCTATCGTTTCCGGTGGGTGGATAACAGGGCGCGAATACCCCACCGTCACAATCTACAATCATCTGGACGTCCAGCCGGCCCAGGAGCCGGAATGGAAACAAGCCCCGTTCGCGTTTCGGAAAGACCATGGTCTCTACCATGGTCGAGGGGCTACCGATGACAAGGGCCCTGCTCTCACGGCAATGTTGGGAGCTCGATACGCTATCGAACAAGGTTGGCCGATCAACATCCAGTTCTTATGGGAACTCGAAGAAGAGATCGGAAGCCCACATTTTGCTGCGGGGCTTAGAAACCACAGTGCGATTCCACGACCGGATTCGGTAATTGTGTCGGACACAATCTGGATCGCCAAGGGACGGCCTGCGGTACCCTATGGTTTGCGCGGTCTACTCGGCGCACGGCTTCTCCTTCGCACTGGTGAAAAAGACGCACATTCCGGCGTGACTGGAGGAGCTGCGCGCAATCCGTTGGCGGAGTTGATGGAGGTCGCGAATGCTTGTGTTGAGGCCAGGACCGGCAAGGTAAAGATCACCGGCTTTTACGACGATGTTGTTGAACCCACAAAGGACGAGATTAACAATTTCCTGAAATCCGGCTTTGAAGTAAGGCGTTTCAAGAAAGCTTACGGGTTTCGGTCGCTCCGAGTACAGAATCCGGCAGAAGTCATGCGCAGGATTTGGGCATTTCCGACCTTCGAAATACATGGTGTCAGCGGAGGGTACCACGGGCCGGGTGTCAAAACGGTAGTGCCAGGTCATGCTGAGCTCAAGGTCAGCATGCGTCTCGTCCCAGGCCAGGTCCCTGAGAAAGTGTTTGCCCTGTTGAAGAAGCATGTGGCGAAGGTGAATCCGGATGTGAAGGTGGAGAGAGAGGGCATGCTCCATCCATTTAGAGGTAGTTTTGAAGGACCTTATGTAGATTGTGTGAAGCGCGCTGTAAAGGCCGGGTTTGGTAAAGATCCCGCATTCGTCCGCGAAGGAGGATCAATCGGTGCAGTGGTCACCATGCAGAAAACATGGAAAGTACCGATCCTCTTCATAGGTTTGAGTCTGCCCGAACATGGATATCACGCTCCGAACGAATATTACGATTGGGCTCAGGCTTCAGGGGGGATGAAGACATTCGCTCATTATTTCTGGGAGTTAGCAAAGATGGGGAAAGCATAGGATCTATTAACATCTTTTTCACTGGCCGTGTTTGACAGCCTGTGGAAATGCAATGCATAGAGAAAGGCAAGTTTTGAACAGCGTTGTCCCGAAAATTGTTTGACCGTCACGTTTGCCGCACAGACGCTCGTCCTAAAGCCTCATCCTCAAGTAAGATGAAATCATAAGTCATTGTAAATACTTAAAATATTAATTTTGAGTCTTTGTTATCGAGGCATGGATGTTGCTCAAGCACCAACGGGCTAGCAAGTCAGGTCGTGCTGCTACAATGACCAGGTTGATTGTAGGCAGGCGCTTGGGTATCCTGACAGCCCTATGGTTGAACCCGACAAGTTAGTGGTTGTCATGGTTACAGCAGCAAACCAAGATGAAGCGGTCAAGATTGCTGACCAAGTGGTGAGATCTCGCTTGGCTGCATGTGTTTCGATGATTCCCACTGTGCGCTCGACTTACTGGTGGGAAGGAGAGATGATGAATGATGAGGAATCACTCCTGCTGATCAAGACCACCTCTGATAAGTTCAATTTACTTGAGGAAACGATACGGAAGACCCACTCGTATAAGGTGCCGGAAATAATAGCCATTCCCGTAAGTCATGGGTTCCCACCTTATCTTGAGTGGATTCACAGAGAGACATCCTAGATTATGTGGTTGAAATTGCTCGTCGAAACACTTAGTTTTGGGGTTGAACGATAGGGTCTCAAATCGTTAACTTGCAGGGCGGCCAGGCATAACTCTTCAGGTACAATAGGCACGGGAGAGAGAAGTCATGGGGCAAACAAATATACAAGACAGCGATGCCTATACTGTTGTAGTGTTCAGGGGGTCCACTGCAAAGCCTCTACGCTTCAGCTTCTCGAGAAAACTCCTTCGTCGATTGTTGGTCTGTTTGGGGGTAGTCGTTCTTGCCGATCTTCTGGTGGTTTCTCACTATGTCATTAGAACCGGAGAAGTATGGGAGCTGGCGGCTTTCCGTGCTGAAGCTATGAGTGCACGGGAACAGACTGCCGCTTTCTCAACCGCCATTGATGATTTGAAGAAGCGCCTTGGGGCGATGAGTGAGGTCAATCAAAGACTTCGAGTGATGCTGGGCATCGAGGTTCCCAAGACGGGAGATATGGCAAACGGCAGGGGTGGAGAAGAGGTGCCAATTCTCGAAGAAGGCGCGATACCCGGTGGAAATGAACAGGGCCTCTCTTCAGGGGTCTCCAAACCAACATCGGACGGCAATCAAGAGCACTCGTCTGCTGTCGGCCCAGACGCATCTCGGGATAATCTTCAGGCTATTGCATCGGTAAAAGATGGCTTGGAATGGCTCTCAAAGCAAGCCACCGCGCAGGAGCGTCTGCTGGACGAGTTATCACAAGCAGCCGAACAACGCTCGTCTCGCTGGGCTGCGACGCCCTCGATTTGGCCGGTGAAAGGATGGATCACATCCGGGTTTGGGCCTCGCATTTCTCCCTTTACGGAGAAGCCTGCCTGGCATGATGGATTGGATATCGGAGCCGCGCCAAACACTCCGGTCCGTGCCCCGGCCCAAGGAAGGGTGACGTCCATAGCATACGATCCGAAGCTTGGGAACATGGTCCGTGTAGATCATGGGTTTGGAGTTGAAACCCTCTACGGGCACCTTGCGAAGGCCTTGGTGAAGGAAGGTCAGAGGGTCGAGCGTGGAGATGTCATTGCGCTTGTCGGAAGCTCGGGCCTTTCTACCGGTCCTCACCTGCACTACATGGTGAAATTGAATGGCCAGGCACTTGACCCAATCAAGTACATCTTAGAATAGCGGCAGGTTCAGATTCTTTCTGTGAGTAGACTGACTTATTGCTGCTGCCCTTACGATCTGTTTAATCATTTTTCATGAGCTTGCTCTCCCTCATTCACTGGCCGACTGCTTGCGCTACATTTCTACACTTATACTCCTACCCTCGGCAATCTAAGAAAGACGAGATGAGAGCCTCTTGACCGATCTCGAAATCGCTCAATCTGTTATTCCCCGTCCCATTGTTGAAATCGGCTCCCAGCTTGGGATCCGAGCCGAAGAACTTACACTCTACGGACGAGATAAGGCGAAAGTCTCCCCAGAGATATTGGATCGTCTCATAGCTGTTCCGAAGGGGCATTATGTTCTCGTCACGGCAATTAACCCAACGCCATTGGGAGAAGGAAAGACAACGACGTCGATCGGTCTTGCTATGGCGCTCTCGAAGTTAGGGCATCGAGCTGCACTTACTCTCAGGCAGCCTTCGCTTGGCCCTGTGTTTGGGGTGAAAGGCGGAGGGACAGGCGGGGGACGCG
Organism: Nitrospira sp.; assembly: GCA_037445435.1. Classification (GTDB taxonomy): domain Bacteria; phylum Nitrospirota; class Nitrospiria; order Nitrospirales; family Nitrospiraceae; genus Nitrospira_D. Next base: position 3,735 of record JBBIKN010000136.1, read on the forward strand.
CCCAAGTCGTTCCGATGGAAGATATCAATCTGCACTTGACCGGAGACGCCCATGCCGTGGCCGCCAGCCATAATTTGCTTTCTGCATTCCTCGATAATCATCTGTTTCACGGCAATACTCTCTCCATTGATCCATGGCGGACTACATGGCCTCGAACCTTGAGTATCAGTGATCGGGCCCTCCGAGAGATCCTGTTGGCAGAAGAAGCAGACAGACGCCCGGGACAATTCGTCATCACCGAGGCTTCAGAAGTGATGGCGGCACTGGCACTCGCAAAGGATCAGCGCGATCTCCGGGAGAGGCTTGGCCGAATGGTGGTCGGCTTGACGACGTCAGGGAGGCCAGTCACAGCTGAAGAGCTGGGCTGTGTGGGCTCGATGACAGTTCTCTTGAAAGATGCCTTGAAGCCGAATCTTGTTCAAACTCTTGAAGGCACCCCCGCGTTCGTCCATACAGGACCATTCGGCAATATCGCGCATGGCAACTGCTCAATCCTATCCGATGCGATTGCCCTTCGGTGCGCCGACTTCGTTGTAACCGAGGCGGGCTTCGGCAGCGATCTTGGAGCCGAAAAGTTTTTCAACATCAAGTGTCGTGCATCGGGGTTTACACCGACAGTAACGGTGGTCGTGGCGACATTACGGGCGCTGAAGCTCCATGGCGGTGGAGGCATTGCCAAGGCGGGCGTTCCACTGCCTGCAAGTTTAACGGGGCCGAATCACGAAGCGTTATCCAAGGGGATCGCGAATCTGGAACAGCATGTGGCCAATGTTCTAGCGCACGGGGTACCGGTCGTTGTCGCCGTCAATGCTTTCAAGAACGATCCTCAGGATGAATTGGACTGGGTTCGGGAACAGTCTCTCAAGATGGGAGCGGCAGATGCAGCTGTATCTACCCACTGGGCCGACGGAGGACAGGGAGCTGAACAGCTGGCGGTCGCCGTCGTCAAGGCGTCTGCAAGACCGGCCTACTTCAAACATCTTTACGAATTATCTTGGCCGATCAGAAGAAAGATCGAAACCATTGCAACCCGCATGTATGGAGCGGCCGGAGTCACGTTTGAACCGGAGGCCGAACGTCAAATCGAAACAGCAGAGGCGTTGGGGTATGGTGGCTTACCGGTCTGCATGGCCAAAACTCCATTGTCGTTGTCACACGATCCTGCCCTGAAGGGAAGACCAACGGGGTTTACGGTGCCGATCCGAGAAGTGCGGATTTTAGCCGGAGCAGGATTTGTGACCGCGGTCTGTTCAGGAATTCAACTCATGCCGGGATTGCCCAAGAAGCCGGCCGGTGAACGGATCCACCTTGACCCTACAACAGGAAAGATCGTGGGCCTTTCTTGAAGCTCAGCGTTGCCTCAGGTAGCGAAAGAATTCTGAGTCCGGGCTCATCACTAACGTCGAGCCGTCTTTGAAGGCGCTCTTGTACGCTTCCATCGATCGGGTAAACTCGAAAAACTTTTGGTCCTGGCGGTAGGCGTCGGCATAGATTCGAAACGCTTTGGCATCCCCGCTGCCACGAAGTTCTTCAGATTCTTTATAGGCTTGGGCCAGGATAATTTCTCGATCCTTCTCGGCTTCGGATCGGATTTTTTGCGCTTCCTCCGCTCCTTCCGCTCGATACTGTTTGGCCTGCCGTTCCCGTTCAGCCTGCATACGTGCGAAGACCGCTTTTTCGTTTTGCTCGGGCAAATCGGCGCGCTTAATCCGGACATCCTGAATCTCGATGCCGTACGCCGAAGCCTTCTCATTTGCCCGTTCGGTGACCACCTTCATGATGTCGGCCCTCGTGCTTGAAACGATCTCAATGAGGTCGTGTCGGCCTAATTCCACACGGAGCTCAGAATAGATGATGTCATGCAACCGTTGCAGGGCACCGCGCTGGCTTTGGAACGCCTGATAGACTTTCAACGGATCCGTGATTCGCCATTTGGCGAAGTTGTCCAGGAGCAGCGTCTTCTTGTCCTGGGTGATGACATCCTGGGCACTGGAATCGTAGTCCAACAGTCGTTTCTCAAAGTACGTGACTTCCTGGACGAACGGCACTTTCATGTAGAGCCCTGGTTCGGTAATGTTCCGGACGGGCTTCCCGAGCTGTACGACAATGGCAGTCTGGATCACGTCCACCACGAAGAGCGGAGACGCTCCGAGCAGGAACAGCGCGATAATCACGGCGAGGAGTGTAATCACCAGCCCCTGCTTCGTCATGGTCGGGAGCCTCTCGATTTTAGAGTAGGAGAAGGTTCTGGCCTGGGCTCCTCAATCTCAGGTTGGGGGACAGCCTTGGCCCCGGTCGTGGAAGCCGGTTTGGAGAGGCGGTCCAACGGAAGATATGGGAGCAGGCGCTCTCCACCTTTCCCGTCGATGATGATCTTCTCCATATTCGGTAGGATTTCTTCCAACGTTTCGATGTAAATTCGCTTGCTGATCACATCCTTCGCTTGATTGTATTCCTTGAGAGTTGCGAGGAAACGGTTCGTCTCTCCCTGGGCACGATTGACCCGGGCCTGAGCAAACCCCCTCGCCCGGTTGACCAGTTCAGCGGCTTCACCCTTTGCCCTCGGAATGATGTCGTTGCGGTAGCCCTGCGCTTGGTTGATCAGCTTTTCCCGATCTTCCTTAGCATTCGTCACGTCTTTGAACGCCGCGGCCACCGCTTCCGGAGGATCGACGTCCTGAAGTTGTACGGCTGCAATCTGCACGCCGGAGTGGTACTGGTCGAGAATCGTTTGAAGCAATGTCATGGTGTCTTGCTGAATCGCCGCTTTCCCGGTGGTCAGGGCTTCGTCGATTTTGCTTTTACCGACCACTTCCCGCATCGAGGCTTCAGCCGCCTTGCCGATGGTCTCATGAATATCTGCGACGTTGAACAGGAAGTTGCGGGCTTCTTTGATCTTGTACTGAACGATGAATTCGATCGCCAGGATGTTCATATCGCCGGTCAGCATCAGAGCTTCCTGGGGCACCATCTGCTGGCGGCCTTGCTGATTGGTACGGAAACCGACTTCGACGCGATAGAGTTTGGCGACCTTCGGCTGGAGGACGGTTTCAACGAGAGGAATCTTAAAGTGAGGACCGGGCTCCACGGCTCGAACTGGAACGCCGAACCGCTTCACGACACCTTCTTCATCAGGGGCGACGATGAACACACTTTGCCAGACCAGAAAGATCAGCAAGGCGGCAATGATGAGGTTCCAGACACCGCCTGAAGGCAAAGGGATCTTGAACCCACCGGGAGGGAACATGTCCTTGAATTGCGATTTGGCCTGCTTGAGGGCTTCTTCAAGCGGGTCGGGCTTTTTGCCCCATGGATCTTTTGGGTCCCAGACCATTCAGAGGTGTCTACAATCCAATGGATGATGAAAGATAGTCCCGCACCTTAGCAGAGTGCGGCTCAGGGTGACAAGATCTAGATGGCCCTGGAGATGAACTCATAGGCAAGGCACGCCAAACAGGCGCCGGCAGGAACCGTTATGATCCAGGCGAGTACCATGTCCCGCACCGTCGCCCAGCTAACAGAGGATGTTCCTCTGAGCAGGCCAATACCGATGATGGCGGAGCTGCTGACATGGGTGGTTGAGACCGGTAAGCCGAGCGTGCCGGCCAGAAGTACGAGGGAGGACGTGGTCAGGTTCGCCGACAACCCTTCGGCATGATTCATCTCCGTGACTTTTTCCGCAAGCACTTCCGTAACGCGGTGTCCACCCCAATAGCTGCCGATTCCCATGGCCGTCGCGACCCCGGCGAATGCGAGGATCTGCAAGGTCTGGCTGGGCCACGAAGCCGCAGAGCTTCCGAGTAAGAGCATCGCGGCGATCTTCGGTGCGTCGTTCGTGCCCCGGGCCAGCGACGTGAGCCCGCTGGACAGCCAATGGACAGAACCCAGACCGATGGTAGGGCCGGATAATCCGGCACGGTCGCATTGCGAAGGGACAGCGGTTATGGGAAGGCTGATACCTCTCGCTTGAAACAAGGTGCGGGTGTAGCCTTGTGCGTCGATCGTCACCAGGGCTCGATGACTTGGCATGACGCAGACACAGAGACCCTCCCAGCGTTTGGCGATCGATCCAATCAGAGGGTGGATGAAGAAGGAAAGGCCGAGAGCAAGAAAAGGACTCAGCAACAGAGGAAGGGCGATCTTCTTCGACACCGTCGTCCAGATCAAGCCCTCACTGCCGAACGTCAGTAGACCTGCTCCGACCAGGGAACCGGTCAACGCATGGGTGGTGGAAACAGGGAGGCCGCCCATCGAGGCGAACAGCACCCAGAGGAACGTCCCACTCAGAATCGCAGGGGCAAGTGCAGAAGGGATAATTAGGTCGGGCTGAAAGAATCCGCTGCTGAATGTCTTGACCATCGCAGTGGCGACAGACGCCGCAATAGCAGCGCCGACCATCGTCCAGAATGTCCCCCACGCAATGGCTGTTCGATAATTGGCGACCCGACTGCCGACCAACGTCGCAATCGCCTTCGACACGTCATTGGCACCGTTCGCGAAGGCAAGCACGAGGATCAGCAAAAACGTGAGGACAGACAGGTCCATAAAGAAGCCGTCTAG
>JBBIKN010000137.1:0-8011 GCA_037445435.1 Nitrospira sp.
ACCGGCCTGCTCCGATTCGTGCTGAAGATGCCGGACAGTCTTGTCTTCGGCCGCATTCTTCCGGCCTGCGGCCTCATGCTGTTCATGAGTACCATGTACTACGCATGGCTCGCCTACCAACTGGCCAGGACCACCGGGCGCAACGATGTCACCGCACTGCCGTCGGGCACCAGTGTGCCGCACATGTTCGTGGTGGTGTTCGTCATCATGCTGCCGATTGCGTTGCAAACCGGCGATCCGATCACGGGATGGGAAGCCGGCCTGACCTGGGTGTTCATCCAGAGCTTCGTGCTGATGATCGGTGGCTTCATCGCACCCTGGATACGCAAGGTTACGCCGCGCGCCGCACTGCTCGGCACGCTGGCCGGTGTGTCCATCGCGTTTATTTCCATGCGTCCAGCCCTGGAAATGTTCATGACGCCGCTGATCGGGCTTATCTGCTTCGCGATCATCCTCGTCAGCTGGCTGGGTGGAGTGCGTTACTTCAAGGGCATCCCGGCAGGTCTGGTGGCCATTGCCTTCGGCACGCTGATCACCTGGGGCTCCACTGCGTTCGGCCTAAACTACGGCGGTATGAGCGTAGACAAGCTTATCGGCTCTTTCTCGAATTTCGGTTTCTCGGTTCCAATTCCCGCACTAGGCCACGTGTTCGCCGGTTTCGAATATTTGGGCATTATTTTGGTCACCGCCATCCCCTTCGGGATCTACGATCTGGTGGAAGCGGTCGACAATGTCGAAAGCGCCGCCGCGGCCGGCGACAGTTTTCCGACCACGCGTGTGCTCACGGCTGACGGTCTCATCAGCCTCATCGGCTGCCTGATGGGCAATCCCTTTATCCTCGCCGTCTACATCGGTCAGCCGGGCTGGAAAGCCATCGGCGGTCGCATCGGCTATTCCGCTGCAACCGGCATGCTGGTTATCGTATTAGCCTGGTTCGGCATTATTTCGGTCATGATGGCGCTGATCCCGGTCGTAGCCATCGCACCGATTCTGCTCTACATCGGGATGCTGATCGGCTCGCAAGCCTTCCTGGAAACGCCGCGCCACCATGCTCCGGCCATCATCCTCGGGCTGGTCCCGCATGTCGCGTCGTGGGGCAAACTGCAGATCGAAGGCGCGCTGGGTGCGGCCGGGACCACTGTGGCAGCCGTCGGACTCGACAAACTCGGCCAGGTCGGCGTCCTCTATCACGGGCTCCAGGTCATCGGCGGTGGCGCAATCCTCGGCGGACTGGTGCTGACATCGATCGCCGTATTCGTGATCGATCGAGCATTTCACAAGGCAGGGGTGTTTGCCCTCGTCGGTGCCGCGTTCACCTTCTTCGGATTCATGCATGGCGAAGCGATCGGCTTTGCGCAATCGCCGGTTGTCGCCCTCGCCTATTTGGGCGTCGCAGGCGTCATGTTCGGGTGCGCAAGATACGCGACCACCGCACCTCAGGCCGTCGAAGCCCATCCGCACAGCGCGGTCGGTCAAGCCGCCGGATGAGAAGATTCCTTCAAGAGGTGCACGACACGAGCAAGTTTGCCTTGGTCCCGACGGATCGAACTTGTGCTTGAATTCGACGATGACTTCGCCATTCACTGGTTCCGCCAATTGTCTCCAGCTGGGACTAGCTCTTCATCGCTTATTCTGCAACTCCACGTTGACGAGTTTGATTTCTGTGAGATCCGCGAGCCGTGGACACCAACGTGTGCCGGCACGCCATAAGGCCGAGTCCAGTTGGTCGTAGATCGTCCCTGGATGATCATAGTGAATGCCATAGGCGTGTGTGGCCGCAGTTCGACACGGGAACACGAACGACTTCGCCGAGTCGTCGGACTCCACCTCAAACCGTGTCACGGTCAGGTCAAACGTGAGCCGGATCTTGAACCAACAATGAGCATGATGGTCGTCGACCAGCATCGATTGTTGATAGCACTGCAACACATCACGGACGGTCACCATGGTCAACGACGTGTTTCCCGAGAAGACCTCGGCTCGCTTGTCGAGCACCAGGGCCTTGGCCAGTGACAAGGCCTGTCCTACTTGAATCGGGTTCAGGAGGTCAAACGTCGACTCATAAATGGTGATGTTGGGATCTATCTTGAATTCGCGTAGGGATCCACGCTTGGCCAACTCAAGGTTCCAATAAAAGTCCACGGCCTGGGACTGGCGGAAGCGAAAGGTCACCAGGCCCATAATTCAAGCCTCCGTCACCACGGGCAACAGGATTTGGACCCTTCCGAAAGGTACTCGGTCACTGTTACTCTACGCCAACTTCTGCCACGTCTTCTGCTACCGCCTGGATTAGGGGATTGAACTTCGCAGGCCTCCAATGACGGAAGTGGTGGTCCCAACGGGATTCGAACCCGTGTTTAAGCCTTGAGAGGGCTCCGTCCTAGGCCAGGCTAGACGATGGGACCACTCAGGAACTGTTCGGATAGTGGACCGTAGCATAAGCGGTTTTCCGTTTGCAACGACGCGCCGGTTGAGTGGAGTGGCTTTCCGGGTCGTTCTGCGCTTGCGATTACCTTGAGTCCCAGGCTAATACGTGTATGCTTGGAGGCACTTCACCATGAGAGGGCATGCCGTGCTAATCACTTGGTTCATGAACAAGGATCGGCCTCACGACAGACCTAGACATTCCGCACTGATTCCCCTTCTGTGGAGCATACAGGTTGTGGTGGGTTGTACGAGTCTTACCGGAACCGGGCAGGCTCCGCTTCACTGCCCCAGTTCTGTTCGGACCAAGATAAGTTCGGCACAGCCAACAGTACATGTTTCCTACACAGAACCATCGGTCACCGTAGAAGGCGATCTGCTGGCGAGCCTGGCCACAACAAGCATCTACTATGATCTTGGTCGTGGACGTACCCTCGCCAAGGAGGTACCGGCGACGCGGCCGTCCGGAAGAGGAGAAATTTCGGAGACCATTACGATCCCCGTTACATCGGATGAACAGCACGTCACAATTTGCGTCACAGCATCCGATCGCGGCGGGAATGAAAGCGCGATGACACCCTAGTGACCTCACTCCAGGAACTGAGAGAGCTTTCTGGAACCTTTCCGTTTGGACTCTCACAGTAGGGCCAAATATCCGACGATTTCCGAGTCGCACGCTCTTGACAGAACAGGGCGGAAAGCCTAGCCTACCTAATGTTTTAATGAAGCTCCCTATGCTTTACACACGACCTGAGAGCATCGTGGTTCGAGGTTTTATAGTATGGATGACTCGGTAGCGTTTCGCAGGACCGAGCCTTTTGGTCATGCGGCAACGACTGGCGTCCTCTCCAGGCCCGGACTCGAACTTCGTATCGGATCGAACATTTTTCGAAGCACCAATGGCGTCGTCACGATTCATGGGAAAGAGCAGCTTGTCATCGAGGTAAGACCTGAGTACGGGCTGCTTCTCGCCACGCTGGATCTTTACAACGAGCACGGCATCCGCATCGCTCACCTGCGGAGAAACGTGTTCACGTTGAACGACAGCGGGCGATTTACCGTCCACGTCTCGCTCGGTCAAAGCCTCTCGTCACACGATGCTCCCTCTGTACGGGTGACCGATCTGCAATCAAGCCATGTCACGTTCGAAGCGCGAATGGCATCGGAATACCGCGTCGATCTCGTCGGCGGACAGTTGTATTCCCACAAGGGAATGCCGATAGAGATCACTCCCCACTATTGCCGGATCGGTTCAGGCACCGCACTGTTTGGAAACATCGTGGAAGCTCGAGGCGGCCCAGCCATCCTCGGTTGACCTGCTCGTCTTTCACCGCACGTTTCGAACTTCTTCAATCCGTGCCGCCTTACCTGGGGGACACAGTGGACCTTCCTCATCGGTGCAAAAAAACGGGAACCGTTTTACCCGCATCCCACCTTTCCCTAGAATGACATCTATGACCGAAATCCCAAAACCTACCGTCCAAGCATTTCTCGTCTGCGACCACGTCATCGAGGACAGCCTCACGAAAAAGAAGAGCCTCATCGGCATTTTTACCCATCTGCAGGCCGCCGCCTTCCCGTTCCAGCATCAGCAGATGGGTCTCTATTTTTGCCTCACCGATGCCGAAGGCCTGTACCATTTCGATATCGACTTGATCTACCTGAACACCGAACAACTGGTCTGCCGGGCCACGCTTCCCAACATCGAGATCGGTGATCGTCTCCAGATTTCAGATTTCGGGATCAACATTCCTCTCTTGATCTTTCCCGCACCCGGTCGGTATGAATTCCGCCTGCGCATGGATGGTCAACTCATCGCCCAAAAAGACTTCAACGTCATGCCGACGCCGGACACCTCCGCCATCGACCCCTCTGCCTAACCGTTTCCCATTCCGCCCGTCGGCCTGTCTATGGTAAAACGTCAGTCCGGACCTAAGATCACACAGAACCGTGCCGAGCCGTTCACGCAAGATTTGATGAGCATACCGGAATCCTCAACCTCCTCGAATTTCATTCGGGATCTCGTAGCAGCCGACCGGGCGGCCGGCAAGCATGGCGGACGGGTCGCCACACGATTTCCTCCTGAGCCGAATGGATATCTCCATATCGGTCATGCCAAATCCATCGTGCTTAATTTTGGGATTGCAAATGAGGTTCCTGGAGGTGTCTGCCATTTAAGGTTCGATGATACGAATCCCACCACCGAGAGCCCCGAGTACGTACAAGCCATACAGGAGGACGTACGATGGTTGGGGTTTGATTGGCGCGGCAAGCTGTTCCATGCGTCGGATTATTTCGAGCGGCTCTATGCCTTCGCCGTTGTCTTGATCGAAAAAGGCAAGGCCTACGTCGACAGCTTGACGGCCGATCAAATCCGAGAACACCGCGGCACGCTGACGGAACCGGGCCGGGACAGTCCTTATCGAACCCGCTCCGTCGAGGACAACCTGGATCTCTTTGCACGCATGCGAGCCGGGGAGTTTGCCGACGGAACGCATGTCTTACGCGCTAAAATCGATATGAGCTCTCCCAACATGAATCTGCGAGACCCGATCCTCTATCGGATCCGGCATGCCGCCCACTATCGAACAGGGACCACCTGGTGCATCTATCCCTCGTATGATTTTGCGCATCCGCTGTCCGATGCAATCGAAGGGATCACGCACTCCCTGTGCACACTGGAATTCGAGGACCACCGGCCTCTCTATGATTGGGTCGTGGCGGAGACCGATGCCACGCATCGTCCGCAGCAAATCGAATTCGCCCGACTGAATCTCACCTCCACGGTGATGAGCAAGCGTAAGCTCCTCGAATTGGTGAGCAAGAAACTGGTGGCCGGGTGGGATGATCCCCGCCTTCCCACTTTGCAAGGCCTCCGTCGCCGCGGTGTGACTCCTGAAGCGATTCGTGCGTTTTGCGAACATATCGGTGTCGCGAAGCGCGATGCGATCGTCGAGATGCAACTGCTCGAACACTTCATCCGAGAGGACTTGAATAAACGGTCACCCCGTGTGATGGCGGTGCTCCGCCCGTTGAAAGTCGTGCTCGACAACTATCCGGAGGGGGTCGTTGAAGAACTCGACGCCGTGAATAATCCGGAAGATATCTCCGCGGGAACCAGAAAGGTTCCCTTCTCGAGGACGCTGTACATCGAGCAGGATGATTTCAGAGAGGATCCACCGAAACAGTTCTACCGTCTTGCGCCTGGCCGGGAGGTCCGACTGCGCTATGGATACATCATCAAGTGTGTGAGTGCGACGAAGGACACTCAGACCGGTGCAGTCACTGAACTGCATTGCACCTACGATCCCGAGACCCGGAGCGGATCGTCCCAGGAACAGCGCAAGGTGAAAGCCACCATTCATTGGGTGTCGGTGTCGCATGCCGTCAATGCAACTGTCCGTCTGTATCACCCTCTTCTTCTCACTGACCAGGCCAAGCAGCCGGCTGATCAGGACTGGACTCGGTCGTTGAACCCACAATCGTTAGAACTCCTCACCGGCTGCTTGGTTGAGCCGAGCCTTCGTTCAGCCGCACCGGGCTCCCGCTTCCAATTCGAGCGGCAGGGATACTTTTGTGTCGATCGCGATTCATCGCCCGATGCCCTTATCTTCAACCGAACCGTATCTCTTAAAGATGCGTGGGTCAAGGTTGAGAAAGCCAAGCAAACATCCCAGCGCTGATATTTGTTCAGGCTTCTCGCCCAGAGACTCCTTGCCACCGCTTCCCGCTCTATGCCTGCCACAAAGATCCGAGAGATTCACGCAGTTGTCCAGAGGTTACGGACTGGCTCTGCAACCATGAGACGCGGCTGAGGTACAGGCGATGGAGTCGACCATCCCGATCATCGTCAATTCTGTCACGGTTCGTTGAGTGAATCATGCTTTAAGCTCTTAAGGTTAAACTGTTTCCCAGCCGCTGTACTTCATTCGGCGCTGACGTTACACTACACTCATGCTCTGTCCTCTGTGCCACCAACCGACGACGTGGGAAGCAAACCCCTGGCGACCGTTCTGTTCCGAGCGTTGTCAGATCACAGATTTGGGAGCATGGGCCGCTGAACACTACCGTATTTCAGGTCCGCCGCTCACAACCGAGATGGCCATCCCCGAATCTCCCGATAGAGACGAGCACCAGGGCGAAGGTCGCGTGCGACGTTAAAGGTTAGGGCCTACCTTCTCAAACAGAGTCTCACACCTCCCCGCGCAGTGATCGCATCATTGCCGCTCATTTCACCGATTGCTTTTTTCACTATTGGCAAGTCGGAGTGAACTTGCTAAGGTCGTATTTTTCTCTCTTTCTGAGGAGAATATCTATGCTCGCGACTAAAGGCTACGCCGCGATGGCCGCCAAGGAGAGATTGCAGCCGTTTTCCTTCGAACGACGAGAAGTCGGTCCTCACGACGTCTTGATCACGATCTCGCATTGCGGCATCTGCCACTCAGATATCCACCAGGCCCGCAACGAGTGGGGCATCTCCCTGTTCCCGATGGTACCTGGACACGAGATCGTCGGAACCGTCTCTCAAGTCGGCACGTCCGTGACAGCCTTCCAGGTTGGTGATCGAGCCGGGGTCGGCTGCTTCGTGGATTCCTGTCGAACCTGTACGGCTTGCCGCGAGGGCCTGGAACAGTATTGCGACGGTGGCACCCTCTGGACTTATAGCGGACAGGATAAAGCAGGCCGGATCACTCAGGGCGGCTACTCGACCCAGATTGTGGTAGACGAGAACTATGTGCTCCGGATCCCCTCAACGCTCTCACCGGCGGGAGCGGCTCCGCTGCTCTGTGCAGGAATTACGACCTACTCTCCCCTGCGTCAGTGGGGCGTGGGGCGTTATCACAAACTCGCCGTCATCGGCCTTGGAGGCCTGGGCCACATGGCAGTAAAGATCGCCAAGGCCATGGGAACCGAAGTCACGGTTCTAAGCTCATCGGAGAATAAACGGGAGGACGCGAAACGGTTGGGCGCGGCGAACTTTGTCGTGACCTCAAACCCTCAGACCTTTACCAAGCTTCAAGGGTACTTCCACTACATCCTCGACACGGTCTCTGCACCACACGACTACAATGCCTATTTGAACCTTCTCAAGACGGACGGCACCATGATCCTCGTGGGCGCACCCGAAACGCCGACTCCCGTCCAGGCGTTCTCGCTCATTTTTAAGCGACGGCGTCTGGCCGGCTCTCTCATCGGAGGGATCAAAGAAACGCAAAAGATGCTCGACTTCTGCGCGCAGCATCGGATCGAGTCTGACATCGAACTGATTCCTATCCAACAAGTCAATGAAGCTTACGAACGAGTCATCCGGGGCGATGTGAAGTTTCGATTCGTGATCGACATGGCGTCGATGGATTGAGAACCGGAGCTGGCGGTAGGAAAAGTGGCTGGGGGACTAGGAATCGAACCTAGGTAGCCGGCTCCAAAGGCCGGCGTCCTACCGCTAGACGATCCCCCAGCGCGGTACGGAAATGACCCACTCACAATAAGGGCTAGGAAAGATAAATTGGCTGGGGGACTAGGAATCGAACCTAGGTAGTCAGATCCAGAGACTGACGTCCTACCGCTAGACGATCCCCCAACCGAG
>JBBIKN010000138.1:0-8001 GCA_037445435.1 Nitrospira sp.
GCACCGAACATCACGACACCTCGTCGGACACCGGCTGCCTGCTGCTCAGCATCTCCTCTCCTCAAAACGAAATGCTGGGCTAAAGACTGTTACGTTGTCACAACCGGGGACAGGTTTTAGGAACGCTTGGGCAAACAGTTTTCAAGAAATCCGACTAGTGAGGAAAAGTCCACTTCGTCTGCAGTCCGCATGGCGGCAATGTAGCGTTCTCGGATTTGATTCCCTTCCGATATCAGGTGAGTTTGAGGCCATTCCGGCAAAGGATGCTGGCGGGAATAAAAGAATATGTCGGTGATCAATCGTGCGTGCCGTCCATTCCCATTCCTGAACGGATGAATCCTCGTCAATCTGTTCTGAAGGCGTGCGGCTACCTCCAGAATCGGCATCGTCGATGTTGCAGAATTTCAATGGAGAAAGTCATCGCATAGTAAGCGAACCTGTTCCGGTATGAGGTGCCAGTCCATCCCGAGGTTCAGATTGTTCGCTCGGTATTTCCCTGCCCAGTCCCAAATCTGGCCAAACATGTCACGATGAACTCTCCGAAGAAAATCCTCTGTAAGCCACTTTGCCGCGTGCTTTTTTCTCCGCGAGCGAAATATATGTTTGTCATACGCTCGACTGATACTTTCGGTTTCAACGACGTGGCGGGCCGCTCTCGTGGTCAGTGTGGGCAGGAGCAATCCTGAGATATCATCTCCCGGTGTCGCTCCGGCCGGTTGCGTTTCGTCATCCATCTTTCTTGTTCCATAATCGCTCCCGAGGGTCATTCAACACATCTTCGGTTCGTTTTTCCAGGAGTCGTTTGAAGACTTCTTTTTCTGGCGCTTGGTTTTCTAGGGCCATGGTCCCCATAACCGGCTTCAGCCGCTTTAAGGCAACCGCCCGTGCACGTCCTCGAAGTACTTCGGATAGTGGCTTACGAGGGAGGGGCTGTATGACCAGATCGCAAGAGAGGCCTTCAAATATCTTCTTCAGTGTCCCTACTTGCAGATCGATCTTGCCGGACTCAATCTGTGCAAGATGAGATTGTGGGATATGCGACCGTTGAGCCAGTTCGGCTTGTGTCATCCGTAGATAATTCCGCAAGACCCGTATCCACTCTGCGTGAGACAGATTGACAGACAGATCTCTTGGCTGTGCTTGAAGACCGGCAATAGCGATATCATCCGCAATGGTCCAGGACTTCTTCTTCATGGACATAGATTATCTATATAAATAGATTAATTCAATACAAATTAATATATTTAAACATATTGAAATGTATTATAATGATTTGTTTAAACATATATCATTGTGTTTTATGAATTGCAACTTATTGTATTTATTAATTTTTACAAACATGTCACTGCTTACCAACGTCTCTATAGAGACGTTACTAACAACGAACCTTGTGGAATTGGTGGTTAACTCAGGAGCAGATGGAGTTCGGATTTGTTGAAGCGACAGCGCACCGCATCTCGCACACAACCAGATAATACGCTCGTTCACTACTCCCCCTGAATCGGGATATACATCACATTCCCCTGGCGATTGACGAGCAGGAGAGCGAGATCCGTGGGCTTGAGCGGATCTGCAATGCGCTGAAGGGTCGCGAAGCTGCTCACATGCTGTCGGTTCAGCTCCAGCACGACGTCACCCGGCTGAAGACCGGAGGCTTCGGCCAAGCTGCCTTCTTCGATATCCGTCACCACCACACCGCTACTCACCGGCAAATTCATCTGACGTGCGAGGGGTGCCGTCACGTCATCGAACACTACCCCCGCCAACGGATGTACGGTCGAGGCTGTGGACGACACCGCCTGACTTTTCTTCGGACGTTCACGCGGCGCTTCCTGGACGATAAGATCGGCTTGATACTGTTTCCCGTCTCGGATGAGGTCCAGGCGATGTTTGCTGCCGATCGGCGATTGCGCCACCAGGTTTCTGAGCTGGCCGCTGTCCATAATATCCCGTCCGTCGAAGCGCACCACCACATCACCTCGTTTCAGACCTGCTCGCTCCGCCGACCCTTTGGAATGCACGTCTGTAACGATAGCTCCCTTGACATCCGGCAGACGAAAAATTTTCCCCAGTGGAGGGCTCACGTCTTGGGTCGAGGCTCCTAGGAACCCCCGCACCACCCGCCCTGTCTTGATGAGACTCTGCATGGCGGCGCGGGCCATGTTGCTGGGGATCGCAAACCCGACCCCCACACTTCCACCGGTCGGACTCGCGATCGCCGTATTGATCCCGACCAGCTCGCCTTGGATGTTCACGAGCGCTCCGCCGGAATTCCCTGGATTGATCGGCGCATCGGTCTGGATGAAGTCTTCGAAGTCCGCCACTCCGACATCGGCGCGACCGACCGCGCTCACGATGCCGAACGTGACGGTGCGGCTCAGTCCCAGAGGGTTCCCAATGGCGAGCACGAAATCGCCGACGGCCAAATGGCTCGAGTCGCCCCAGGCCGCCGTTGGAAGATTCGATGCATGAATCTTCACCACCGCCACATCGGTCTTTGGATCCGTCGCAACCACTTTCCCTTTGTATTGGCGACGATCCGCCAGGATCACTTCCACATCGACCGCATCGGCCACGACATGGTTATTCGTGACGATGTAGCCGTCGGGCGAGACAATCACCCCTGATCCTTGTCCATATTGCCGGCGCGCCGGCGGTTCTTTGAAGAGGCCGAACGGCAAGGCTTCGTCGCTGAAGGCCTGGTCTCGCACCATCACAGTCGACGCAATGCTGACGACCGCTGGAATGACCTTATTGGCGGTGGCCTTCACTTGGCTCTGCAAATCGTGACTGCTCGTGGCCATTGTCTGCTGCGTGCCGGCCGGTGCAGATACCGGAGCAGTCACATTCACTATGGCGCCCCAGATGGCGATCTGTTTCAACAGCCTATCGACCTTCACTGCCTCGACTCCTTCCCAATGATTCATTCCCAATCGTTCAAATGTGTGAGCCAGACTACCACGTGGACCAAGCAGGGCGCATGCATAATTCGCCATGACGTACGCGGTGGAGCTGAAGATTCAAGCGACCATGGCGAGTCAGAGCCAGGTGTTCCGTTGTGTTACGATGACCAATGACCCTTTGACCTTATGCTGGGAGGTAGACCATGACACGTCTCGGGAGCTTCATTGCGTTCATGCTGCTGGTGACTGCTTCAGAGGTTCTTGTGTATCCTGCACATGCCGAGGAAAGCAAGTTTGGAACCCCTAAAGGGGATGAAGGGACCAGGATTTTCAAAGCCACTGAGCACCTCCATTACAGCGGCGAGTTTCGCCTCAAGGGTGATCGGGCGTTCCTCGTTGGGAGCATGAGCGATACGGCGCCATGGGATCACTTGGACTATGCCGGCAAACGTCTCAACTCTGTAAAGGGGACAATCGACATCGAGGTGAATGAACTCACCAATACGGGGCGCGTGGTGGCTGAGTTCGTCGAGGGAGCTGACCGGTATCGGATTGTCTTTGATCGATTTGCCGCGAAAGCTCCATTTCAAGATGGAGGCATTGCCACGAGAATGTATGAACATGGGGACTCCAACAACGGCGATCCGCTGTATCCGAAAACCTGGTTGTATTTGGGCGGCTGGGGCACCGCGACCATGTATAAAGGTGACCAGGTGCTCTACAAGGACTATGACGCGCACTTCATGGTCATGGAGCGTTCTCGCGACCCCAAGACCCATGAGGTTCGATACCCCGTGAAACGCACCTTGCCCGGCGGGGAAACCGACCCCGCTGCTATGGAGATCGATCTGTGGGTGCGATCCAAGGAACAAAACACGAACAATTTCCCCCCATTTGAAACGTTCGTCCATCTCTGCTGGGAAGAAGTCACCTGGCGATAAACCATGAGGACATTTCTCCAGCGCATTCTCCTCATTATCATTCTGCTGGTAGCAGCACCGATGGTCGGAACCTCGCTTGGGAACACAACCCGTGTGTGGACGTTCGACGATGATTCACCGGAAATGCTTCCCGCTGAATTCCAGGTGGGAACCCTGTTTGATGGGAGACCCGCCGGGGAATGGAAGGTGCTTGATACTGATCGGGCCCGGAGTTCTCCTCGCGTGCTGGCGCAGCTCCTGGGAAAAGGCGCCGAGCACGCATATAAAACCGTGCTCATTAATGGGATTCAGGCATCGGACCTGGATCTCCAAGTCTCACTCCTGCCGATCGAGGGCAAGGCCGACATGGGAGGCGGCCTGATCTGGCGGGCCGCCGATGATCGCAACTACTATCTGACAAGAGCTAACCCTCTGGAGCAGAATATTCGCATCTACCGGGTCGTCAAGGGAGTCCGGCAGATGCTCAAGAACTTCGACCACGTGATCGATGTCCGGCACTGGCATACCCTCCGCCTCATCACGAAAGGATGCCAAGTCCAAGTTTTCTTTGATGGCAAACGAGTGTTTGATTTGTGTGACGAGACGTTTACCACCGGCCGGATCGGACTCTGGACGAAATCCGATGCCATAACCTATTTCGACGATCTGAAGCTGCAAATCATACGCGGAGTAGCGTCCAATACCGACAGCGGTTATGCCCGCCCAACTCGCGCCCTCACTCCTTAACTTCCTCGACCTCATGCTGACAACAAACAGACCTCTCTGAGCCTATCCGACCATCCATACAGTCTTTATAGGCCGCAAAAGCCTTAAGGGCCCATTCCTCACCGGGACAACCTTGCATCGTCATCGCGACTTCAAGAAATTCGATCAGTTCGTCCTGGCTGACACCCTTCGCATGCGCCATCTTGACGTAGGCCTTGATACAGGGTTCGCATCGAATCGCGATTGAAATCGCCATGGCGGTAAGTAATTTGTACTTGGCGGCCACGGTTGCATCTCGATAGGCCTCCTGTCGCATACGCAGAAGACCGCCCGTGACCTTGGGACTCAACCTTCTGAGTTCGGCAAATAGTCCGGTTTCGCTACTAGTCGATTGATCCATGAATGTTTCCTCCTTCCACTCTCTGAAAATATCCAGCAAGTAGCGAATAGCTCACAGCATGTGGCTCGGAGCTATTGACTGTTCGCTGTGAGCTGCCGGCTACGGCTGCACCAGCCTCGCTTTGTACGCCGACAGCGGACTGCCGGCCCCTTCGATGGCCTTGACCAGCACCTCCGTACCCACTTTGTTCGCATCGAACGTCACCGACGCGCGCGCATCCGAATAATCGGAGAAAAAGATCCATTTCTTTCCCACTCTGAACTCGACGGTGCTGACGCCCGGGACCTTGGCGAGCGCTGCCTTCACATCCTTGACGCAAGCCCCGCACGTCATGCCTTCTATGTGCAACGTGACCGTCTGAAGTCCCTGGCTCTCAGCCGCCAGACCAACAGGAACAACCAAACTCACAGCCATCACGCCTATCAGGACAACCAATCCAAGCTGTCGCCACATACGTATGGACCTCCTCTCTGTCTTTCCGCATTCTCACAGCCCCAACCAGTAGGGCGCCAAGATCAGCACAAGCGCGAGGACGGCCAGCACCCACAGCACTGTCCGATTTGACCCGCTCATCGCTCCCGGCGCACACACTTCCCCCGGCACGCACACGGCGGACTTTGGTTTCCGGTAGGCCCAATAAAAGCTGATGCCCAACAATACCACCGTCAGCCCGATGAACAGCGGTCGATACGGCAACAGCGCCTTGAGGAAACCGGCCGTGCTCGCGAGGAAACCCGTCGCCCCCACGCTCACGCCCAAGGCTGCAAAGACCACCGGCCCGATGCAACACACGGATGCAAGCAAGGCCGCAATCAATCCGCCTGCCGACGCGGCCGTGCTGACGGTTTTCTTCGGCTCTGCTCCAGCTCCGTTCAACAAACTCATGGCGGGACACCTTTTGCGCATTGGTGCCGTGCCGCTCGTGGCTCCGGCGTCCATCTTTCAGGCTTGGCCGATTCCCGCCGCAGTCAAGCGCTGAGCCGTGATGCGCTCCCGCCGGCAGCAATCCAGCAACACACCGTTGACCGCAACAGCCGGGACGGCTGTAACGCCGTATTGCGCTGCCCTGTCCCGGCACTCATTCGTCGCGCAACCTTCCCGCAAATCATAGACCTGCAATTCGCAGCTCGGGGAAATCAACGACCTGACCAGGTTCACCGTCTCCTCACAGATCGGACATCCGGACGTGAACACTTCAACGCGTCGTTTGGTGCTTGTCATCGTTCACCTCCTTTCTTTCCCCTCCAGGCTTTCGAGGATCGGGCATTGGCCGGTCGGCTGCCCGGCACGGCAACTTCGGATCAATCCTTGGAGCGCACGCGTCAATGTCCGCAACTCCCGAATCTTCACGTTCACCTGCGCCAGCTTCGCCTCTGCTCTCCGTTGGACATCACCACACCTGGCTTTGGAGCTCACCCGCAGGTTCAACAGCTCCGCGATCTCATGAAGCGTGAAGCCAAGCGCTTGAGCGTTCTTGATGAAACGCAGCCGCCGTTCTTCATCCGAACCATAAAGTCTGTACCCCGACGGCTTCCTTCCTGCGGGACCGAGCAGGTTCAGCCGCTCATAGTACCGCACCGTCTGAATATTGACCCCGACCGATTTCGCCAACCGCCCGATCGTGCGTTCCGCTGCCATCGCCTCACCTGTTTATATTTGAAACCTTACACCCTGTACTATGGTACGGAGTCAAGGGGGTACGAGGCCCTCATGGCGTTCAGCCCTCCGTAAGAGTTCTCCTGGATGCATGAACCGGTCTTTTGGAACTATGGGATACCCGATGGAAGCTACGAGAGCGGAATGACGCGAAGAGTTTCGATACGTTTGAGGCGATTCTCCGCAACCGAGTGCATTCAGGATGATAGAGTTTTTATTTACGACTCATGAAGAATGGTACCCACGCTTTATTTCTTATGACCTGGGCGCATACATGATGACCATCATACCGCCCAAACAGAGTAGGGCTCCCATCGTGTCATAACGATCCGGGCGCATGCCATCGACACCCCAACCCCATAACAACGACAACACGATGAACATTCCACCGTACGCGGCATAGACACGCCCGAAGTGGGCAGGCTGTAGGGTCGGAATGATTCCATAGAAAATGAGCACCACGGCTCCTATTGCGGCGTACGTCCAGTGCCGATTCTCCCTAAGCGCAAGCCAGATTAGATACCCGCCGCCGATCTCACACAGCCCGGCGAGCACAAAAAGTCCGAGAGACACGGAAAGCGACATGGGATCCCCTCCGCTGTGGGGTTCGCGTCGGAAAGAATACGGTTGGTAGACTATCATGAAATGGGGGCTGTTTCTCTCGAACTTGTGGCCTTGATCGGCTCAGGTCCGTGAGATGGAATGCCGCGAGGTCCGGCCAGGGGGCGAGTTGAGTGCATAAGGGCTGAAGCTCCTCCAAGTCGTGGGTGCGAGGAATCTCCAGGCTTTTCCAGGCGAGAAATCCTTTCCAATACTTATCGACAGCTTGCTAGGCGTGAAAGCACGCAGTGTCATAGGGACCTTCACTGGCAGCATCGGAGAATCCGAGCTACCGCGCTATCGGCGATCGGGGCGATAGCGGCGGGTGCTCTGTGGAGCATTTCCTGCCAAGGATATCGTCGTCTGGGCTCCCCAAGAAGTCGAGGAGTGGAAGGCCGTCCCCAATGCCTTCATCTCTACTGCGGCCGAAGGCAAGTTGCTCTATGTATGAAAGATAGGCTGGCTTGCGATTCCCCTGATCCGCTTGAAACAGGTAATGATGGGCCTGGCGGAGAACGGTGACGAAGTCGGGGGAGTGGGGAACGGGTGTTTGTTGAGAAACATACACAATGCCTCGATGGAAAACGCCGGCGGCATGCAGCCGCAAGAAGTCCGCATCTTGCGTAAACACGACGCGACCCTCTTCAGCAGCTCGTTCCAGGTGTCGTTTGTCGTCGGCTGCCTGTAAACCAAGTTCCTGGACGGTGACCACATCTACGCCGCGCCTCCGTAAACCCTCAGTCACGGCTTTGGGGACGTGCTCGTCCATGTAGAACCTGATCCGATCAGCCACTGA
>JBBIKN010000139.1:0-7825 GCA_037445435.1 Nitrospira sp.
TGGGAAGCACGACTTTCCACATCGTTTCCCATTTGGTTGCACCCAACCCGATCGACCCTTCCCTGTACTCCCGTGGCACTGCGGCCAGTCCCTCCTCAGTCGCGACAATCACGACAGGAACGGTCAAAAGCGCCAGCGTCAAGGAAGCCCAGAGGATCCCTCCGGTTCCGAACGTCGGAGTCGGCAATCGATCGGAAAACCAAAGTGCATCCAGACTCCCGCCGACGCCATACACAAAAAACCCTAAGCCAAACACACCGAAGACGATCGAGGGAACCCCGGCGAGATTGTTGACGGCGATGCGCACCGTCCGCACGATGGCCCCCTGGCGGGCATACTCCCTGAGGTACAAGGCGCCGATGACACCGAAGGGAGTGACCACGAGGCTCATGATCATCACCATCATGACCGTCCCGAAAATTGCCGGGAAGATCCCTCCCTCCGTGTTGGCTTCTCGTGGTTCCGTAGTCAGCACCGTCCACACGTTGCCGAGATAGACCCAAACCTTCTCCAAAGTGGAAAGTTGGTTGGGTCGCAAGACCCGCATGACGTGGCCGAGTGATAAGGATTTTTCTCTTCCATTGGCATCGACGACGAGCAGGCTATGCTCACTCTCCGCCTCACTCGATTCCGCACGCCGAAGCAGGGGCGGCAGCGACTGCCAGACGGCATCCGGGCCTTCGGCCACGACCTGGTCTTCCTTGAGGAGTGTCCGGAGCCGTCCATAGAAGTTGCCCCACTCGCGCCGCTCCACCATGACGAGATCGCCCGGCGTGGCCCGTTCGACGATCTGATCAGTGTTGATCCATCGATAGTCCAAGCCATACAGGTCACGATTGCCGATTTTCATTCTGATGCGCGGAATGCCTTTTGGACTTACTTCTTCTCCGGCCAACTGGCCGATCACATGTTTTCCGTCTTTCAAGGTCAATTCGACAAGGTCAGCCGGCCAAAAATAGCCGAACCCGTTGACAAGGATGAGCACCAAAAGCCCGCCGATCATGAGGAGCGAAATGGAGAGCCCGGCTCCGCAGCTCCAAATGAAGAGTTCGCCGCTCGCCATGAAATGTTTGAACCAAAGTTTCATCGAATCAGTCTTGAGCCAGCCTTGCCAGACCTTCGTCCGATCACTTGCCAGCGCCTCAAACCAGTGCCTTCTGGAATCCACTTGGACTAGAATTGGCTGTATTTCGTTCTGAGTCGCTGTCGAATCAGCTCCGCTGCCGTGTTGAGAATGAAGGTGGCCACAAAGAGAAGCAGCCCCGCCAAAAAGAGCGTGCGATACAACGTCCCGCCATGTGGCGCTTCGGGAATTTCCACCGCAATATTTGCCGAAAGCGTTCGAAATCCGTTGAACAAGCTCCAGTCCATGATCGGTGTATTCCCGGTTGCCATCAGGACGATCATGGTCTCTCCGACAGCCCGGCCGAATCCAATCATCAGCGCCGAGAAGATGCCCGGACTGGCTGAGATCAGGACGAGGTGAGCGAGGGTTTGCCACCGCGTGGCGCCGAGGGCCAAGGACCCGGCGATGAGATTCTTGGGAACGTTTGACAAGGCTTCTTCCGAGATGCTGTAGATGATGGGAATGATGGCAAACCCCATGGCCACACCGACGACAATGGCGTTCCGTTGGTCATAATTCAGACCCAGATGCGCCTGTAACCACTGTTTAAAGTGGCCATCGAACAAAAAGGACTCCCACCACGCATTGGTCTCAAGACACCCCCAGACAACCGCTACGATCACCGGCATCATGAGCAAGGCTTCGACGCCGGGTCGTACACGGCGCTTGAGGGAGGCGGGCAGCACAAGAAAGAGCCCCGTCGAAACGGCAATCGCCAACGGCATCACCAAGACCATCCCCGTCATGGCGGGAAAATTTCGCTCCAGAACCGGCGCAAACCAGAGCCCTGCCAGAAATCCGAGGACCACGGTGGGCAGCGCCGCCATGATTTCAATCGTGGGTTTGATCTTGGCCCGGAGATTGGGATGCATGAACATGGCGGTATAAATCGCGCCCAATACCGCCAGCGGCACCGCTAAAAGTACGGCATAGATGGTCCCTTTGATTGTTCCAAAGATGAGCGGGGTCAAGCTGAACTTGGGTTCAAAGTCGTCCGACCCGCTTGATGATTGCCAGACAAGTTTCGGCTCATCATACCCCTCGTACCAGACCGGGGAGAACAAAGCGGCCAACGTGATTTCCGGATAGGGATTCCAAATTTGATAATGGAGCAGTCGATTATTCTCGGTCAGGCTCACCAGACCATCCGCTTTGGGAGAAAAATAGGTGCTGCGGAGAGCTTCCTGTTGTGGACTGAGTTTGAGCAACGTTTGCTCGGACGTCGAATGGTGCAGCCGGACTTCTCCCGCAGCATCGGTGGTGATGAATCCTTTGTCACGTTGGGAAATCGTGATGTCGGTCACCGCGCTCTGATGAGGAGCAAACCGGTGGATGGCTGTCATATGGGTCTTGTTGGTTCCAGGATGTTCCCGCACAGGCATCCACACCGATACCTCCCCGGCCGCATCGCCGACCACGAGACTTCGGTCCCCCATCAGATATGCTAATGCAGTAATAGCCTTGCCTGGTTCAGAAGCCTGGATCGTCTCAGCAAGAAGAGGCTTTGCCGAATCCTGAAGATCGAAATTGTACACCTTTCCCTGTTCCGTACCGACAGCGAGAAGCTCTCTACGACTCGCGAGCGTGAAGGCCGTAACGTGACCGAAGATATCGGGCATGAGATCGACCGGTGTGGTCGAACTGGAGACAGTTCCATCGGGACGAGATACACTGTGGATCGTGTTCAGCCAGAGATGTCCATCTTGTAGTAGTGCGGCGATCCGAAGGTCGGTTTCCGTGCTCTGATACGCCATCTTTGTGATGGCTTGGGGATTCGGTGCGACAGGAATCGGAGTCCCGACTGTGATGGACGGAGAGATCGAACGATCGTTGCCTTTGAACTCCTGGACAAATTCGATCGCCACTGGAAGCACACGCCCATCCGCGGTACCTATAGCGAGAGAGTGTCCTTTCCCAAACGCTCGGGCAACGGCCGACACCGATCCGTCAGGTATTAACCTACGCGAAGGAATTTGAGTCGCCGGGGAGGCGGCTCCTCCTATGAAAACAAAGTCCAGTGAATCACCTCGTAGCACATAGGCGAGTTCTTGGTGCTCCTCGATACCAATGAGTGCGGAACTCGATGAATGATCAAGCTGAGACAGCGAGATCGGCTCAGTCGAGGTCGCGTGAGGTGATTGAAAGAGGGGGAGGACTTCTTTAACCAGAAAGATGCACATCCCGAGGATACAGAGGATGATGCTGATCCCACCCGTTTTGATGATGAACCCGGTACACCCATCCGTGATTGATCTGAATCGACGACGGCTAAGCAGTCCGCTCACAAGGGCCGAGGTCGAAATTGAACCCCGGCCTGGGGAGGGTTCCCCTTGGAAAACCGGTATCGAGGTGAATGGCGGAACTGTCATATGTTGACCCTGGCTTCCTTTTCCGACTTTTCTGCATTGCTATCCGGCGTACACATTTCATAGATCGTGAACGACCATGAGCGCTTCACTGTTGATCCATTCCACACATCCACACAGTTGGTATGACCCTATTCGATTTTTGCCAATTCCCTTTCAATCACGGATTGTGGGAGAGGGAAGAACCCGTCCTTGATGGCGATGGCTTGCCCTTCTTTGCTGTAAATAAACTTGATGAACTCCTTTACGAGCGGATCAAGCGGCTTGTTCGGCGCCTTGTTGACGTAGATCAACAGATGGCGCCAAAGGGGATAGGATCCATTCATCGCATTCTGCTGCGTGGGAGCAATGAAGGGCCCTCCTTCTTTTTCTGCCAGCGGCAGGACGCGGACACCGGATGTCAGATAACCGATCCCGCTGTAACCGATCCCTGCTTGATCCTCTGTGATCCCTTGCACCACGGAGGCAGAACCCGGTTGTTCCTTCACCTCATCCTTATAATCCCCGTTTTTCAACGCAAACTCTTTGAAAAACCCATAGGTGCCGGATGCCGAGTTGCGGCCATAAATACTGATTGGCGAGGAGGCTACCTCACCTGTAATCCCGAGCTGTTCCCAGCGATCAATGGCTTGCGGGGCTCCAAATCGGCGAGTCTTGGAGAAGATCGCATCGACCTGCGCCATCGTCAGTCCTTGGACGGAGTTGTCCTTGTTGACATAGACCGCCAGCGCGTCGATGGCGACCGGGAACGCAGTGGGCTTATATCGGAATTTTTTCTCAAAGGCGTCGATCTCGGTATTCTTCATGGCTCGGGACATCGGTCCCAGTTGAGCGGTGCCTTCAATCAAGGCCGGAGGTGCAGTGCTTGAACCCTTGCCCTCAATCTGGATCTTGACGCTGGGATATTGCTTGCGAAACCCTTCGGCCCAGAGTGTCATGAGGTTGTTGAGCGTGTCCGAGCCGATGCTGTTCAAGTTACCCGATATTCCGGTAACTTTGACGTACCCTTTTAGAGCCGGGTCTAACACAATGTGATCGTCGGCACAGACCGATGGAGCATTCAATAAAAGAGCCCCTAGGAGGGCAACATATGCAAAGCCAGGCTTCATAGCCGATGTTTTCATAAACAATCCTTTCGTAATCCCAAACTTTTTACCTACCGACACTCTAAGTTAGTCTCATTGCGATCGTATTACATGAACGTTACGAGAGTGTTACATGTGCACGATCCGATTTTACTGCCCCTTTATCACTAAAAATTATACTGAAGCTGCGTCCGGACTATATCTCCCTCACGTATGGGATAGGGCGCAGTCTGCGTATCGGTACGTCGGCTTCGGGCATAGGCAATGGTAAACTCTAGGGCTTTGGTGAAGTGCCACTCAAGCCCGACCTCCCATTCTCGAACCACATTGAACGGTGTATTGGTCCGATGCTTCTTTCCGCCGCTATATTCCTGATACCGTACATAAGGGAAAATGGTATTCCAATCATTAACAACCCATCTATACATGCCTTGGACATAGCCACCCTGAATGTTTCCCTCTTCAATAGCAGTTCGAGTGGCGTTCAACTGAGGACCATGGCCCCAATTCCATTCCGCTTGAAAACCAATGGGTTGAGGAAACAGCACAAAGTGCACGCCGACTCGCTCGTCGAGAATGTTCCCATTATTTACGAGTGCGGGAGTTGCTGGAAGGCCGGTACCTGAAGGAGCCCCGACATTGAACGTCCCACGATAGGCGTCCACACCGAACTGAATAATCTGTCCATAGGGCAATTCCATGGGATAGGTGGCATGGACGACGACATGTTTGTTGTCATTGCGTTCGTTCACATTGAGGGTTTGGCCGTTGTAGACCCCGATGCCTAGGAGACCGTAGTCCCCACTCCCTTTAAGACCCGAATCGATGAGTCTTCGGAATAGTTTTCTAGTCTCATTCGGCGTGTAATAGAGGAACAATCCGAGGTCGCGCTCCCCATTTGCGGCGCTGTTGATTCCGTCGCTTCGGTCGAAGGCAATCCGCTGTTGACTGGACTGGAGATTTTCGAATCCAAACGGAACCTTCGATTGCCCCACTCGAATCCGCAATTCCTTTTTATCCAAGAAGAGGAAGGGCACGGGTAGAAAGATATCGGTATAGGCGTCGCGAAGTTGGACAAAGTGATTGCTTTGATCGCCAGTCGTGCCCGGCACAGTGCCGGCAAATTCAGGCTGAATATAAAAAGAGAGCCAATCCGTGATATCCCCTGAAAAGACGAGGCGGACTCGGCGGAAGGCGAAACCCGTATTGTCTCGAATGGTGTTATCGTACTCGCTCCGTATCGATTTATCTCCAGGAAGATAGCTATAGCGAGCTTGCACATAGCCTCGTATGCTGATCTTGTCGAACCAGTTTTTGATCGCCGACCGTTGTTGAACTATCGCTTCTTCTCTTTCATGCTCGGCTTTCAGTTTGAGCCATTCTTCCTTCGTGATCTGGCCCTTTTCGTAGAGGAGATCTTCAATGCTCGCTTGAGCCACATTGGCCTTCAAAAACAAACCAAGACCCATCACGCACAGTGTTACAACAAGAACCCATCTCCTCATTTAACTACCTCCATCGTTAATCGGTCCTCTTCCAATGTCGCGACGAGAGGAGTATCGGATGAGCGTTAACACGTTTTTACGGGCTTGTAACAAATCCGTTAAATCGCTGTGATGTGATATGTTGCACCACAAAGCCAGGACCTTTCCGCGCACAGGTCGCCTGCTATAGACTTGATTGACTGCGGAATCGGGAAAAGTGGGGTCGTTTTTTCCCGTTTACCTCGTGCTTCTTCACAGAACTTTGAAAGGCAGTGTTGGAGCTAAAAGACAAAACCAAGCAAGTATCGAACACCGTGATTGTTTCCGTCCGAATGGTGGGAATTTAGTGACTTTCAAGCGAATTTACAGGGCCGTAATATAGTAGCCTCACACCCGTAACCTTGAGGAGGCAACATAGCAGCCCTTGCGCTAAGGTGGATAACATGGGAACTCTGGTATGAGCCTTCTCTTTGGAATCATGCTGCTTCTTGGGCTTACTTCTTGTCAAAATCGTTTTCAAACCGTGACGATCCATGATGATCCAGGACGTTTTGTCCGGCTTGAAGTGGACCGTACGGTAGGTGGCAACCATTCGCATCCTGCCAACATTACGACGGAGGAGATGAGGGCGGTTCTGGCCGGCATGATAATCGACGAGCCACGCCGCTTTATTCCGTTTAAGAGCAAGGACGAAGAGCCGCCGCGGCATCCAGCGTTCAAAGCAGCCGAAATCGATTTCTTTGCCCCGTTATTGGCAAAAGGTTTGGGAACGGCGACGCCCGAAGAGATCGTGACGTTTTATCAAGCCACTCAGCGGACCGCGATCGTCGAGAACGTTACGTCAGGGGGGATGTTCATCGACGGCGATACGCTGCATGTCATACTAGGCAACTACCGTTCGCCGACTCGCTATGCCCCGGATCCGGGAATCGGGGCAACGGCTGATGGGCGATCGACTCCGCTGCAACCTATCGCCCCTCAGGAAACGAAACTGGATTTTGAACCGAGGACCGCCATTGTTTCCCCACGAAAAGGCTTTTGGAGCACGTTGTTTAGACCAGAACGGCGAGAGATCATCGTCCTGTTCAAGATGCTCACAGGTACAACTTCCGACATGGGCCGTAACCCAAATTGACTGCTTTGTGAAGGCTTGAGTGACCCTTCTTTTGTTTGATTCTTCCTCCACTGCTTGGCTGACAGCGATCGGCTCTTCTCAATAATTGTTGTTGGAACCGCCTAGCAGGGGAGCAATCACCTCATCATGACTTTCTTGATGTGCGACGACCGAAAACGGCATCGGCTCTGATGTAAAATGTCCAACACAGATAGACAAAGACGTGTCATCGACTCCTAATCAAACACCGACCGAACCTCCGCTCTGGTCAATTGGTATAGCCGCTGCCATCATCTTGGTTGCTCCTCTTGTCTTGTACTCACTGGCCCCCACTGGCCCTATTCGGGAGGGAGATACTGTCTTTTCAGAAGGCGAACAGCACGTGCGGATTCGTCACGTGGCTCCTGACCGGCCAGGTCAAGCGGACCATACTTGCTTACTGGATCCGAACAGCCCTCTGATCGTTCTTCACTCGTCAAATGGTTCAACGGACGACTCGATCATCGCACAAGTGCAAGGCAGTCCGGTCGGCGAATGGCCTTTTTGCCCTGTACATACCGAAGTACTGCTGAAAACCCATCAGGTATTTCAGAAACCTGCGATGTTCAGCACAGTACGAGACCTGCTGGCCGGATTGTTCAAGTGAGGAT
>JBBIKN010000140.1:0-7824 GCA_037445435.1 Nitrospira sp.
CTTGTTACTGTTGAATCGAAATCCATTTCTCGAGTGCCGCTCACGGCCCGTTGTGAGGAGATTCCGATCGTGGATCGTATCTCAAACGATACGTTCGGGAGACAGAATGATACAGGTCTGCTTACGTAGAAGGCCAAGACAGGCCACCGAAGGTAGTGTTTAAATGTGACGCGCCATTTTGCGCTGCGTACCCCAACGTCTGCGGATTACACCCACGATCTGTTGACAAGGTTGCGACTCACGCCTGACAATTCCCAGTATGTCGGACAAAGACATCCCAATTTTCACTCAGACGGTTGTACCCGAGGCTCATGGAGATGACGAACCGACTTTCCCTCGCTACGAGGGTCCGGCGTTCTTGTCCTATGGTTTTCGGTCGTTTTTTCTGGGTGCGGCGTTGTTTGCCGGCCTATCCATTCCCTTCTGGGTTGCTTTGTTTGCCGGCAAGGCCCAAGCGGTCTTTCTCTATTCCCCGCGCGACTGGCATGTCCATGAGATGCTCTTCGGGTATCTGCCAGCGTTGATCGCGGGATTTCTGCTGACGGCCATGCCCAACTGGACCGATCGTCTGCCGCTGAGAGGTGCGCCGTTGCTGGCCCTGTTCCTCGTATGGCTGGCAGGACGGCTGCTCGTGGCAGCGCCATCGGCCGGAGCCTCCGCTGCCGCGATTGTCGATGGAGCTTTTTTGGTCATCATGGCCACCTATGTCTGGCGAGAGATCGCTGCAGCAAGAGCGTGGGACCGGGCACCGATCGGCATCCTGGTGAGCCTTTACGCCATGACGAACATCCTATTTCACCACTCAGCGTTACACGGTATGTCCACAGACTTTGCCGAGCGGCTTGCCTTGTCAGTGATGACCCTCATGTTGACCGTGATCGGCGGGCGTCTCACACCGACCTTTACGCGTGAATTCTTAGCTGAACGGAACATGCCTGGACTGCCGGAAGTATTTTCCCGAATAGATGGCATAGCCATCGTTCTGGTCCTTATGGGTGTCGCCACATGGGTTCTCCAACCGGAAAGTGTATGGACCGGAGTTATGTTGGTCGTAGCCGGTGTAGCCGGCGTGGTGCGTCTACTGCGATGGAGAGGATGGCGGACGTGGCGCGAACCGTTGGTGTTGATCCTGCACGTGGGCTATGGGTGGGTCGGGCTATTCTTGCTGGCCCTTGGTGCCTCGATTCTCGGGATTGGCTTCTCTCCCGAAAACGCGGTTCATCTCCTAACCACGGGAGCGATGGGCACGATGACGCTAGCGGTGATGACCCGCGCGAGCCTGGGACATACGGGACGAGTACGCCATGCCGATCGGCTCACCGTGGCGATCTATCTCCTGGTCAACGTCGGGGCGTTGCTACGCATCTTTACTCCAAATTCAGATATCCCCACGACCTTCATGTATGCCATGCTCGGTCTGTCGGCATTCTGTTGGAGTGGGGCCTACCTGCTGTTCGCGTTCGTTTACGGCCCGTTCCTTGTCCGCCCCAGCCTCGATGAGTAGAGACCTCACGCGTAGAAGGGTCCGGTCCGTAATATCGAGAGAAGATGGTTTTTAGACAGACAAGTGGCGTCCCCTTGACCGATGCGGTATCATGAGTATCTGAGAAGAAGCTGGAGAGCGATGAGAACGCCTGCTTATCTCCGCAGGTTGTTCAAAACGGCTGTCCAGCAAGGCCGCAGCGAGCGAGATGCTGAGGCGTACTTCCCAGTACGTTGAGGCATTGAGCGAAGCGAGAACGCAGCTGGCGGTCGTTTTCAACAACCTGAACATAAGGGGGGCGACCGGTTTCGACGGGGATACTGAGGTCACTGTCGCATGTCGAGCTCTCGGGAACTCGTAAAAGTCCGAGAAAATGCAACTGCCAATCAAGAACTGGCACTCGCAGCTTAATTAAGCTGTGACGTCGTTCCATCTGAGGCCCGCGGGGGTGGAATGGCGCGATGCAGCGGGCTGGTCCAAGGCCGGTGCTCAGCGGCTGCGGACGAGAACTTTCTGGGCTAGTGGCTGTTCTAAGCCTGCCGATGGGCGTGGACGGCTGCGAACCTTAAATTGTCGGCTACACATGTAGACACAGTGCACTGACGATCTTCGGACAGGGGTTCAACTCCCCTCGCCTCCACCAAACCGCACTTCGTGCGTACCGGCGGCTCATCAGGCAAAGCCTCTCTTCATTGACGCCGCCGGATAAACCCCCTCTAGGGTTTCGCGTCTTGCTACAGATATCTCGCTTGCGTGTACCGGCGCCCCCCTTTATCGCTGTAGAGTGATTGTAGGCGCCGGATAATGACCTCAAGTGTTCACTTTTTCTCACTGGCTCTCCGTATTCATGGTACTCCACTATGCTCGGACAAGAGGGGTTGACCGCCACATTCTCGGGCCTCACCTAGCTTGTGAATGGTCCTGAAACTGCTACTCTATCTCTTATTACATCGTCAATTAGTGGACGCACTTCTCGCTTGGTAAATCTGATGTCTGTGTTGGCTCCATTCTTTGCTGCACTGTTGTTCATCACGCTATCGATCTCCAGTCATTCAGCGCAAGCGGAATCGGATCAAGGAACCTGGCGTACGGCGACGCCGATGCCGACGAAGCGAACGGAAGTGGCCGCGGCGACGCTGGATGGGAAGATCTACGTCGTGGGCGGGTTTGAAAAACCCAGCCTGGGCAATATGATGAATTTTGCGATCACGCCGTCCGTCGCAGTCTATGATCCCGTGACCGACCGATGGGCCTCTCAAGCACCCTTGCCGGTCGGTTTGCATCATGTTGGGATCGGTGTGGCAGGTGGACGATTATATGTCATCGGAGGATACAGCAAGTCGGGACTCACTGTCTGGAACCCTATGGCAACGGTCTACGCTTATGATTCAGCCACGGATGGTTGGACCGAACGCGCTCCGATGCCGACTGCACGTGGTGCCTTGTCTGTGATCGAACACGAGGGAAAGCTGTATGCCATCGGCGGCTATGATCGTAAGACCAACAATGCACAGGTCGAAGTTTACGATCCTGTCCGGAATACCTGGACAACAGCAGCTCCTTTACCGACGCCTCGTGATCACCTCGCGACCGCGACTGTTGCCGGCAAGATTTATGCGATCGGCGGGCGTGTGAATGGAGACTATTCTCAGAATCTTGCCGTGACGGAAAGATATGATCCATCGACTGATCGTTGGACGCGCGTCTCGGATCTCCCAACGGCACGCAGCGGCATCACCGCTGCAGTAGTAGATGGGAAAATATACGTCCTTGGCGGTGAAGGGGCGGCCGGGACATTCAATCAGAACGAAGCCTATGACCCAGACCGGGACAAGTGGGGGGGCATGATGCCGATGCCGACAGCGCGCCATGGCTTAGGATCGGCGGTCGTGCAAGGACGCATATACGTGATCAGTGGCGGACCGACTCCAGGAGGCTCCTTCAGCGATCTGAACGAAGTCTTTACCCCACCAGCAAGCAATTGAAGGCTGATTGATTCTTTCTTTTCGAGCCTACAAGGTACAGCGGTACTACCCTTCCAATAGGCCGACATTCCGTCGACTACATGTCGGCTCCAGGCTTGTCCAGACAGTCAAGTTGAAGCGTCTTAACGAGAGTTTAGAAGAGTGACACCCCCGATGAGAAGGAAGTAACCGGTATTATAGAAAGCATGCAGAACGATGGAAGGATACACGGATCCGAAGCGATCTCGCACAAAGCCGAAACAGAGAGAAGGAACGAATACGAGCAAAGACCAGGAAAGGGAATGGCTGGCCAGATGGGCCAGTGTGAATAAGAGCGATGTCAGTATGTTAGGCATGGAGAGACCAATCCATGTCTTCTGCCTCCCCATGGATTGCAATAAATATCCCTGGACGATGCCACGGAACAGCAACTCTTCGGACAGAGGCTGCCAAAGAGAGACGGAAAGAAATGCCGCTGACCATAGGGCATGCCAAGGCAGTGGCTGAAATGCATAGAACCCCATCATGGAAAGCCATGCCAGTGGACCAAGAGCGGACAACAAGAGAAATACAGAATCTCGATGAAAGGGACGATGGTAATGAAGACCTAGTAATGCCGTGGCTTGCGCCGAGAGGCTAGGCATAGAAAGTCCCTCAGGAGAAACGTTCTGGGCCATGACTCGCGCTCCGAAACTCGACCTCATCGGCGTCTAGCCCTCCACAACAAGGCTACCAGAGACATGAGGAACATGGCAGGCAGCAATAGGTCTCCAGTTGTGGCAGGGGCGAGCGTGCAGCCTCCTCCTCCGCCATCGCCTGGGGCTTGGCTAGGGGCTGGAGGGGCTGGCGCAATGTTGAAGGTGGCAGTGACGGTTGCAGTTTGGGTAAGCGTGCAGGGGCCGGTTCCTGCGCAATCTCCACTCCACCCCGCAAAGACCGACCCAGGATCGGGTGCTGCGGTGAGGTTTACCGTGCTACCTAAAGGGAACTGCCCCTTACATGTTGCTCGACAGTCAATTCCGGCAGGATTGGACGTAACGGTACCGGTGCCGGCACCGGCCTTGTTGACGGTAACGGTGGAATTTGGGATGACGCTGGCCAACGCTGCCCGCGCATTGATACGTCCACCCGACGACACTTTCCCCGTCAAGGACGCCTTCCGATCCACCGTGCTCAGAATTGCATTCCTGAGTTCGGCTACGGTGAGGTTGGGATTAACCGAGAGCAACAGGCCGGCGAGTCCCGCCACATGAGGGGTGGCCATTGAAGTACCTACAAAGAACTGGTAGTCCGTGGTTCCCGACGGCGGACCCGCCACGCAGGCGATGCGGACATTGTCTACATACACGCCGTCGAAGATCTGGCTACCGTTCGATATGAATCGAAAGCGAAATCGTGAATCGGCCATGCCATCCGCGACGTCCCCCCACGTGAATGGAACGAATTGAGCGTTGCTGCTCCCTGACAGTCCGTTAATGATCTGCCAATTGGCCCCGTTGTCGGGTGATGTTTCCACGAGCACTCCGTCGGTATCAAGCTCGGTTTGCAGGCGAATTCGGCTGTCCCCCCGGCATCCTCTCTGTCCCGTGGTACTGAACAGTGGTCCGATCGCGAACGAATCGGTGTTGTTCTGGTAGCTTCCGGTCGGACTGTCGGTCAGACTGTTGGGTTGACTGAATGACGTGGAATTGGTGAATCCCCAGGTATTATTGGTTCCCCCGAAGACATAGCCGAGCCCGGTCGGGCCGGAGTCAAAGTTGTGAAAGAGGACAGTACTAATCCTTGATGTGGGCGTTGTGCTGTTGATTCTAGTCCCAGGTGCGGCCACTTGGACGGTTGTGGACCCGAAATTCGAGAAAGTCGCCAATTGATCATTTTGATCCGTCGCTGCTACCGCGATCACGTTTGTCAGCGCGGCCGTCTGTTGCCCATTACACACCGAAGGCGCACTGAAGTTTGAGGGAAAGTTCGGGACGTTGTCATTGTCGTCGCCGATCCCATCATCTCCACCGTTGCCTGCCGCTGCAACAAAAAGCACCCCTGCTGCATTCGCGGCATTCACGGTGTCATAGAAGGCCATGCTGCATTCAGGTCCGATAAAACTCGCGTTAATCACGCGTGCGCCTTTGTCGATGGCATAGTGGATCGCGCTGATAATGCCGGTAGTGGACAACGATCGGTCCACCCCTCCGGCTTTCAGCGCCATCAGTCTCGCGGTCCACATGAGCCCTGTGATTCCTGTTCCGTTGTTGCCGGCTCCCGCGATGGTGCCCGCGACGTGAGTGCCGTGTCCTTGGTTGCCTCCGGGATTGAGATCGACGGGATCCATCGGGTCATTATCGTTCATGAGAAAATCCCACCCGCGCACATCATCAACCAATCCATTCCCATCGTCATCAACACCGTTTCCTGCAATCTCTCCAGGATTCGTCCAAATATTGGGTGCGAGATCCGGATGGTCGTAGGCAATGCCCGAGTCGATGACGGCGACAATCACATTGGGGCTCCCCGTACTGATATCCCAGGCTTCAGGGGCATCAATGTCGGCATCCGCCCTTCCTGCCGTTCCGTTCACAGTTTGACCGGTGTTATGGAGACCCCATAATGTGCCGAACTGAGCATCGTTTGGGATCGTTTGCAGCTGGTAGCGATAATTTGGTTCGGCATACTCAACGGCGGGATTGCTTCGGTACTTCAAGACCGCCTCTTCGACGGACAAGGCACCTTCCAGTTTGTACTGATGAATCACTCCGGTGTTCATCGATACCGCTCTGAGTTCTTTGGCACCCACGTCGACGTTCAGAGACGCGATTCTCGACGAGGACGCCTCACCCCTGAACTTGACCAGTATCTCTCCTGGGGCATAGTGCGCCGGATGACGCACGTCCCCTGATAACACCGTCATTCCACCGGATGTCTGTTTCTGCTTCGCATACACCAAGCGATCTCCGGACATGAGATCCGACAATGCCACCACGGTTGTGGTGATGACTAAGATGGCCCCGGCCCAACAGAGCCCAATTCGCATCAGATTACTTCTGTGTTTCGTACCGATAGTTCGGCTCTGCATACTCGACCTCAGGATATGAATTGAGCCGGCTGATTGCGGATTCAACCGACCGATCGTCCGGGATCCGGACGTGATAAAGGCGTCCGCGTTGCATTTCAGTGATGACGCCGATGCGGTTATCGTTCAGAATGAAGGCAATTCGCTCTTGCGAAACCCCGCCCTTGAACTTGACCAACACTTCATGCGGGATGAACCGCGACGCAGGGTATTGTGTAGACCTTTGTAAGGTATGTATTTCAGTCTCGTTGCGGTTTGTTGCACCGCAGGATGTGGAAAGCCAAAGCGCCGACACACACACCGTGATTGTGACGAGTTGCGTCATGCGATGAGATAGATCGGGGAAGCACGTCATTGCGTTGTTCGTCTCCAGCAAAGTCGATCGCACTGGATGAGCGGATCAGGCGCTACATGTAATAGAGTAGGTGTGAATTGATATATCCATCTTTCGAGGCGCAACGCTGGTATTAAGTGATAGAGCCATCCGTCGGGAGAAGAGACTGGAATGAGGACACCACCCATCGGCACACATGAGTGAATGAATTTCTGGTCTATGATTTGCGTAAACCAATGTGTGTTCGCGTACTGCCCTCCAGTTTGTCTAAGTGGTGTGGCGGCACTCTTGATGGTGCGTTGCATATCTGCCGGATGCCGGCGAGCGCTTTTTCTCCGATGATCATTCTTTCCGAGTAATCACTCGTTCTACTTTTTGATGTACCCATCTGGCTGGAGTGTCCGCGGTGGAGACGAAGGCTTGACCGAAGCCGAGCACAAAGTGGGCATCTTCAAGCCGCAATTCCCAGAGAGCAAAATCACCGAAGCCAAACATCATCTCCGCTTGGGGAAACCGTGATAGGTATCGTTCTTTGAGTTCGCCATACAACGGTGCATCGGGTGAAAGTTGTGCCGCTTGACCTTGAAGGTTCATTCTCCTCAACGCGAGAGGATTTTTCTCTGGTCCATCCGGTTCTGCGATGAACAGTGAAACTCGTGGGTCAACCAGCAGATGTTGCGTATGAAGCGCCAGCCGGCTGAGGTGCAGGTACGCTTTGGTCCAGTCCGATCCAAACACGTAGGGTACATGCGATCCAAATGGTCGTCCATTTCGCATTGTGAGCAGCACCGCTGTGCGGACCTCCTGCGTCAATGCCGTCCACGCCTCTTGTACGTCTTGACTCGTCATTGCCTGAGCCATTGTTGCACCTTATCTCAAGAACTGCAGCACGGGAGGTACCGTGCACGTTACGATTGCATACGTCAAGAGGATGTACGTCGGATTTTCTTCACAAGGATGAGGAAAGACACATTAG
>JBBIKN010000141.1:0-7769 GCA_037445435.1 Nitrospira sp.
CTCCTTGGCTATGATTCTGGCTTGCTCAGATCAATGTCGGACAGGCTCCTAGCTCAGGCTCTCTCCACCCTCATCACGGACTTCAATCGATGGGAACGGCTAGGTGCCTGAGTGTGTGGGGCGTTGACTTCTCACATTTCGACATCCTAGACTCTGCCGTCATTTGAGGGGTCTGATATGGATCAGGAATCGCTCGCACAGATTCAGCAGATTGTTGGTGCTGCCACTGAATCCCTTCGTGCCGAGATTGCTGACAGCAAACGACACACAGGTGTGCTTAGCGAAGCACTCCGACACGAACTTCAGCTCGTTGCCGAGGGATTTCAGCTGCACCTCGATCGGCGTCATGCAGATGATCGAGCGCATTTTGACGAACAGTTCAGGGAAACTCGTGCACTCATCCAACTGTCTTACGGGCAGATTCAGGATCGAGTTGAACGTCTTGAACAGCGGGTCCGTACAATCGAGGAACACCTCGGCTTGACCGCGAAGTAACTCTCCAAAATTCTGCCTCTAAACAGCGCGGTCGGCGAGTACAGAGAACCAGCCTGGCTACCCTCAAGCCCCTACTTCTGCGAATACCACCGATAGCCCTGGCTCTCCGTGAACTGCGCTTTCGGCGCGCCGCCGGGTTTTTCAAGTAACAACACCTTGAAATCTTGGAGGCCGAACCAAGCCGGATCAGCGAGATCGTGATAGTGGAGACCTTGAAGCTTGGGCAGCATATCACCTAAAGCCTGTTCCAATTCCTTCTCTGTATAGGCGCGCACAGCGAAAGGTTTGTTAATGGCCTGACAGAATCGCTGGATAGTGTAGGTGGCACCGGTGCAGAGGACTTTCGTGTCAGGCTTGAGCCCGAGAAATTGCGGAAGAGACAGATACCGCTCCTGAAAACCCAGCCAGCGCACGGCTTGCCGCAGATGGCTGTATTGGACCTCGTATTCTGTATGGCCCGGTAGTTTCACAGGGGCGGGCCATCCGTCCTCAATGCCGAACTCGGTGAGAAATGCTCGGCCGCCAGGCTTGAGCACTCGCCACAACTCGGCGACGAAGCGTATCGGTCCTAAGTTAAAGATCACTGATTCAGGCGGGTTGCTTTCGGCCGGGAGGCGAAGCCGTCGGATCCAATCCAGGGCTTCTTGATGTTGAGCGGTCACTCCGACTCCGGATGTCAGTTCTTCTTTGCTGAGCTGCACCGGCGTCATGTCCGCCATGTTTTCATTGTCGATCACCAGATCGACGGACTGATCGGCAAACGGGAGTGATTCGGCATTGGCCCTGGTGCCGGAGACATTCCAACCACCGACCTTGGCTCGAGAGACTTGAAGGGTGAGGAATGGTTGGGTGATGTCGAGCGACAGATATGTGATGCCTTGCTTTTCGAAGGGCAACAGACCATTGCCAAGCTCCTGTGCGAGGTAGCCAAGCCCCCCACCGACCTCGAGAAGGACCTTGGGCTTGGGATTGAACCAGCCGAGCCGACGCAGTTGCCGCATGAGGAGCCGTCCGTAAGTCAAGCCGGTGAGAACGTCGCTTGGCTCACGGAAGAGGTGGGAGACGGTGGTTTCGATCAGGTCAAAATGACGGTCATCTTCTTCGCTTTGAGCGAGCTCGTGATGATGGAATTCTTCCAGATGTTCTTCGCCCTCGAACCCTTCCCGGCCCGACCAGCCTTCGCGGACCTGCTGCAGAAGGGTGTCCCACTTGGCCCTGTGCCGGTGACCACCAGGCGGTTGGGTTCCATAGTAGCAAAGGGAGTAGTTTGGTGTGGCCCATCGTTCAAGATGCCAGGACCCCGGTTGTCCGTCCGGTCCGCAGATCTTCGTGCCATATCGTTCAACGAGCGCCCCGACCGTCGTATGGCCGTTCATTGCTCTGAGCATGTCCAGGCCGGTGCGGTTCAGCCGGATGAGCGGCAAGTTATCATCAAGCGGGGCAAACCACCACTCGTCTTGGTGATGCTGATAGGCGACGAGGTCGGGAATGTGCCAGGCAAGGAGGTTCAGGGCCTCTCCAGTCAAGCTCCAGGGGGCATGGATGGCGGCAGTGGGTTTCACGGGAACTCTAGATGATAAGTTTCAGCAGCCTACAGGAGTAATCGACAATCGTGCAAGATGATGATCGGTGTGTTTAGAGCTGAGGCGGGGTTGAGGGATTGTCCGTCACGACCAGCTGGCCTCGCATGATGGGATGGATTCCGCAGTGATAGGGGTAACGGCCGGCCGGCAAACCCGGAAGCATAAAGTGTCCTCCAGGTGCGACCGTCCCCGAATCGAACAGGCATGGTCGTTCTTCCTTCATGCAGTCGCTATGGGTGACGGTATGGTGGGTGGGAGTCGGATTATCCCAGCGGATAGGGGTGCCGCTAGCCACGGTGGCGACGGCAGGAACGTAATAGGGCGATCCGTTCTCCATGAGAATGTGTGTGGTTGGGGAGAGATCCAGGGTTGGCCCGCCCGCAGCGGCTCCAATCCCTAGGGCAATCGCCACCATCCCTGCTCGGTTCACGTGGGCGATACTCCTTAATTGAGACTGCCTGTCCATAAGAGCCGGAAATGCAGCGGAGGATTCAACTCGTTTTATCATAGCATGGCATTGAGCAGGGCCGTTTGGGGAATAGATCGCCGGCTTTCCTCCTTTGCCTGGCTAATTGCCAAGATCACTCTCCTATCGAATCCATGAAAATGGGAAACGAGCCCATCGATAGAAATCAAGATCGGATGGTTGCAAGAGGCCGTTCGTTCATGCTAGATGGAGGCCGTTACGCCGCGCTGAAACGAAGAGGAGGAATCGGAATGGCGAACAAGAAGAAAAAAGCCGTCGCGAAAAAATCGTCACGGACGAAAAAAGCTGCACCGTCCTCGAAAAAGAAGGCGGTTAAGAAAACAGTGAAGAAGCGTGCGGCTGTCAAGGCGTCAAAACCGGCCTCAAAGAAAAAGACCACCAAGAAAACGGCTGGCCAATCCGTCAAGAAGGCCGCGCCTAAGTCAAGCCCACCGAGCGCATCCGCAAAAAACGTCGCCGGCGAAGAGGAGGCAACTCCGCGACAGTCCGTCGCGGCGAAACCGGCCATGCCCATGGAGCCGGACGAGGCTGATCTCGATGATGAAGACGAGATCAGCGATGAGTTGGAGATGGAGGGCGAGATCGATGAAGACGACGTCCAAGAGGAATTGGATCTCGACGCCGATGATGAACGGGACGAACTCATCGACAAATCTGACGACTTGTTGGACGATGATTACCGACACAGCTGATATCTCATCCTTTTGCGATTGTCCCACTTCGTCTGTTGGGTAGTACGTCCCGTTCGACGCAACTCGTCAAGGGACGTTACGTCTGAGTCGTTCATCGCTTCTCTACGCACCGCCGCTGGAATCGGATGGTTCCAGCGGCGATGTCTTGTTACTCCTCAAACGTTTCGGCGCTCCTCATCTGCTATACGGACAGAACCTTGCGTCATCTTTGCTATGCTGATCTCCGGAAGCGACTGTGGTCTCAGTGGTATGTGCCGCTGGCGCTGGGAGGCGCCATTGTGACGTGCTCACTGGAAGCCGATGCTGCTTGCGTGATCGAGTCACCTTCGACTGGAATTGAAGCAGGCCTTGCGGTCCATCTCTCGCCCAGCTGTACGCCGGCTGAGCGGGAAGCTCATGCGGTGCGCGGCGAAGCCATTATGGATGCGATGGCGAAGGGACGTCCCGTAGATCTCTTTGGTGTGACGGTCCGCGGGGATCTTATCTTTGATCGCCTCGCTGTACACGCGCTGTCCCACTCACCGGCACCAGCGTCGGAACCGGCAATCCAAGCGAATCGTGGTGGCGGTACCGAGCGGCGACTCGTTCGCGAGGCACTGAGCCTACGAGACTGCGTGGTATTGGGCGCAGTGCGCCATCGGTCGGTTGACGGCACGCTCCGGTTTGAAGGACCTGTGAATTTTCGCGGGTCTCATTTCAAGGAGGGGGTGGATCTTTCGCGGTCAGTCTTTCAGGAAGCCGTCGAGCTTTCCGCTGCCACATTCGATAAAGAAGCACATTTTGTTCAGGGCCAGTTCGCGCAGCAGATGGACTGTCGGGAGACGAAGTTCGGCCCCAGCACCAGATTTCATCGGTCCGTGTTTCGTGGTTCGGTGAATTGTACCGATGCACTCTTCGATGGCATGGCGGAGTTTCTCGAGGTGAGGTTCGAACAACCGACCACCTTTGAACGGTCCAGGTTTGGTCTGGGAACGGGATTTTCCGGGAGTCGTTTCAAGAGTCGGGTCAGTTTCAGTGAAGCCATCTTCAGCCGCGAGACGTTTTTTGGGTTTACGACCTTTGAGAGCCAAGCGGTGTTTACTGATGCACGGTTTCTGGGCTCGGCTGATTTCTCATATGCTGAGTTCAGGCAACAAGACGATCTCGCCAAGGCACATTTCGATCAACCACCACGTTTGGACCAAGCAAAGCGGCTTGCAACTGCCAAACCTGCCGGCCTTCTTCAAACAGGAAACGGGCAGTATGCTCTCACCATGTTATTTCTCGTCATGGCTGCCTTGCTCGTAGCCTATGCCATCAAACTCAAATGAATGAAAAGCACGCGACCATCCCCAATATATTGAATCAGGCTTGCCCGTTACCCCATAAGTTGATATAACGACGGCGTGGAATCTCAGGCCGAAGATTTTGAACAAACCGAACTCCCCTACCAGGTCCGCATCGAAAATTTCGAGGGACCACTGGACCTGCTGTTGCATCTTATCAAGAAGAATGAGATCAACATCTATGATATCCCGGTCGCGATGATTGCCCAGCAATACCTGGAATATCTAGAGGCCATGGAGGAACTTAACCTCAATGTGGCCGGGGATTTTTTGGTCATGGCGGCGACGTTGTTGCAGATCAAATCCAAAATGCTGTTGCCGGTGGACGAGACGGTCGACGACGAAGAGGAGGGGCCGGACCCACGGGAGGAGCTCGTTCGACGATTGCTCGAATATAAGGCTTTCAAAGAGGCGGCACGTCAGCTCGATGACCAGGAGAAGGTGTGGCGCGAGACCTTTTGGCGTGAGCGAGCGCCATCGGTCGAAGAGGTTGAGGAAGAATTTCCGCTGGAGAATGTCTCGTTGTTCGATCTTGTTGATGCGCTCAAGGAAGTGCTGGAGCGTAATCCAAGCAGCCGGCTCATCGAGATTGTTCCGGACAATCTCACGGTTCGCGAGCGGATGAACCTCATTTTAGAAACGCTGGAAGGCGAAGACTCGGTCTCGTTTGCTGCGTTGTTCGAGGGATCGGCTCATCGGATGATGGTCGTCGTGACGTTCTTGGCGTTACTTGAGTTGATGCGGCTACGAGTCGTCCGCGTGTTCCAAGCGGAAACATTCGGACCGATTCTGGTTTCACGGGTGTTCTCCTTAGTGCCCGATCCGGCAGAGCTTGACGATGTCGATGTAGAATGGAGGGGAGCATGACGCCACTGGCGGCGGACGTGGTTCATGATGTGTCGGAGGCTCGCGCGATGAATGGTGAACAGATGAACCGGTCGCCTCATGAACGGAGCGTCGATAATCACGATGATAATCAGGTGCAAAGCAAGGTGGAGCTTCAGGCGATTCTGGAAGCACTGCTCTTCGTGTCTTCCGAACCGTTGCCCCTGTCGCGTCTCGTCGCGGCGGTGGGAAACGTCCCGAAGGGTGAAGTGGAAGAGGCCCTGCAAAAGATCGGGCACACGCTTGATCAAGAAGGGCGTGGGGTACGACTGGTCCTCGTCGCGGGCGGGTACCGTCTTGTCACAAAGCCGGACTATGCTCCTTGGATCAAACGGCTGGACAAGGCCAAGACGGCGACGAAACTGTCCAGGTCCGCCCTGGAATCATTGGCGATCATTGCCTACAAGCAACCGCTGGTACGAGCGGAAATCGAGGAAATCCGTGGAGTGGAAACCTCCGGCGTCTTGCGTACCCTCCTAGAGCGAAAACTGGTGCGGATCGTCGGTCGCAAAGAGGTTCCCGGGCGGCCCATCATGTATGGAACGACCAAATTCTTTCTCGAACATTTCGGCTTGAGCGATCTTTCGCAGTTGCCCCCACTCCGCGAATTCAAGGAGCTGGGTGAGGCAGAACAAGCACTCCTTCCAATGAATGGTGGGGATGTTTCATCTGAGGAGGCGTCGATCGAGACACTTGAGACAAGTGCGGCACCGCCAGTGAACGGTGATCTTCAAACATCTGTCCCTCTCGATGAAATGTTGGATCCTCTCCCTGCCGCTCAGTAACCAGCGAACGTCATCTGGAAGATAAAGGGAGGTCCTATTCCGATGGCGAAGGCGTCTGAGTCCAGGTAAATGCTGCGTGTTGGGCTGATCGAAGCAGACTAGGGAGTTGACTTTTTCTTAGGTGTGGAATTCTTAAGACGCTGAAGTTCGGCCTCCTGCTCATCAACTTTTTTCCGGAGTGCCTTCATCTCCTCCTTGAAGGCCTGCAGGTCTGCGTCTTGTCTCTCAGCCGGTAACGCGTGAGCAGGAATTGTTTGGAGTGGTTGAGTCGGCGCCGTTACCGTTGGGATTGGTTGAGTCACAGGAACGGCAGGTGGAGGAGCCGCAAGAACTCTCGCCAACAACTGATAGTCGATGGCAAGCGACCGATCCTCAGATTTTCCAATCCAGCTTGAACGATTGTATACGTCCGGTC
Source organism: Nitrospira sp. (assembly GCA_037445435.1). Classification (GTDB taxonomy): domain Bacteria; phylum Nitrospirota; class Nitrospiria; order Nitrospirales; family Nitrospiraceae; genus Nitrospira_D. Next base: position 6,668 of record JBBIKN010000141.1, read on the forward strand.
GGAGTGCCGCCTCCGGCAGGAAGGTGACTTCGCGGTCGCGTAACCCGTCTGTATCGGGGAGCGGGCGTGGTTCCTTTTGGCTGGCGGTGGACTTTTTCCCTGGCCGATATCGGTATTGAGTCAACGTGAAATGCAGTGACAAGCCGTCTGCGAATAGATAACCGGACGTGGTTTCACTCTGGTTGACCTTAGGGTGCTGCGAGATCTCTGGTGCAGAATAGACATGGAATCCCACCCGCTGATTGGGAGCGGCTTGAGCAAGGGCGGTGGTAATGTGAGGAGCCAGAAACGCGATATCGTCCTCAGAGAAGGTGCGGATATCGTTCAGGTTCGTCGATTTCAAGGCCTTACCCAGTAGCAATAATAGGCCGGTTTTTTCTTTCGTATGTACTCCGCGCAAGATATCTGCAACCGTTGTCTCGGACAATTTGATGGGATGGGCGGCCTGGAATGAAGCATCGGAGACATTCTCAAGGAATACCGTGCCAAGAGGCGCTTCGTGAATGGGTATGGAAGGCGGAGTGCCTGCGCACCCAATGGCCGTGAGGCCAAGACAGCTCAGCATAAGAAGGTTTAAAGTCACTCGGAAAGAAGAGCGTTGAAAGAAATTCATGATGTTGCTGGTAAAGCTCAAGCGAGGCGTAGTGTAACAGGATCATCCGGCAAAAACAAAACAGCGCCATTCGAGGTGTATCAGGGCGCGTCGCTTAACTGAAACATCGAGCATCTTCTATCAACTATTGCGAGGGCACAGCTATTGTTCTGCGCGAGTCTCGAAAAGTCCGTGTGACCGTGAATCCCACCTCGTGTTATCTAGTCAGTCAGATGCTCCGCTTTCCAGTACTGGAATAAAAGAAGGCTTGGCTGAAAATGGCTTCCTCTCCGGGTTTGCGGACGAGGGACCTGCGTAGATAAGCGGATAGCGCCCTTGACTGAATTATCCATTGTTGTATACAATCACGTCGCCTCGCGGAGAGAACCAGCGGAGGGAAGCAATTGAATGGATTAGCTAGCTGTCGAGCAGTAAGTCATCTGGGTGTGACCTCCTTCAGTAAACGCGACGTTTCTCCTGGGGGATTTCTCTCTATTCTTTCAGGATATT
>JBBIKN010000142.1:0-7753 GCA_037445435.1 Nitrospira sp.
AGCGCCAGCAGGTGATACGAGCAGTTTTCCTTGAAGAAGAAATAGTCGAAATAGGTGTTGCCTAATTCCCACGCATGCTCCAGCAAGCGCCGCACCTGGGCTTCCGAGAAGTTCAGGCGATATTCCCAGATGTCCCGATTCTCGATGTCTCGGTACTCCTGGACCTTGAGGTAGTAGGGCGGCGTCATGAAGTAGCCTTTGAAGCCTCCGAAGATGCCCTTGATGGGATACAAGGCGCCCTCGTTGGGATGAACCTCCGCCGCATAGTTGATGGTATAGGCCAGGAGCCTGGTCTGTTCGGTTTGTCCTTTCTGGTCAACCCTCAAGAACGTATGCCCGAACATTGAAGCTGGGTTGTCGAGAAAAGCCGAGGCGAACACGAGCGTGATGGATTCGGCATTCAGTTCGTTGAGCCACAGTTCAAATCGCTCACAGTGGATACGAGGAAGCTTCGTCTCGTCGATGGAGAGGCGGTCCTTCAGCCAATGATAGCGGGCGATAAACGAACATTGGGCAGGCTGTTTTGAACTTCCGACCGGCTCTTCAGAGAACAAGGATTTGATCGTGCTGTCGAGCTCGGCCTGCGGATCGGTTCTGCCGTTCTGCGCTAGAAAAAATGATGGATCGTCTGCTTCGCTGGTGTAACCGCCGAAGAGGTTTGTCCGGTAGTGAAGGAGCAGATGCCATTCTCGCTCGTCGGCAAGCCTGGCCTGCACGGCTCGCTCGACGAGATCCGCAAGATACCGGTTCTCAGCCGGGTCGCTAGCCCATGCAAATGGAACGCCCCATAACAGGAGACTAAGAAGCGCTCCGGAAAATGACAAGAGAAGACATAAAAATGAATGGGGCTCCGACATCGCTGCCGGAACCCCGTTGGACAGATTACTGAGCGGAGAATTTAGCCAGAACCGGGTGGGCAGCAATCGCATCATTGAGCGCTTTCACCATGGCCACGGACGAGGCCTCGCCGGCTTTCACCAAGGAGGTATAGCGCTCCTGGGTCAAGGCGAAGAACTCTGCTTGATGCTCGGTCGGCACACCCATCAGAGTAGCCAGCGACGCCAGGTGCTCACCGTGCCCCTGAGCCATCTCCTGTGAGAGGTTCTCGAAGTTGATGGCAGCAAACACGCTTGTTTTCTGCTCGGTCCAGACCTTGCGATTGTTCTGGCATCCCCAGCTCCCTGTTATAATCCCACCTGCCTGCAAGGGGATAAGGGGGTTGTTTGTCGTAGAGATCAGGAGATGGTGCCCGACCGTGTCCGTGCCCTTCGTATCCTTCCACAATTCTTTGCCGAGACCGCAACCTGGTCCCGTATCAGCCACCCCGGCAAGAGCGATCCCTCCTTGGCTCATAAGAAATGCTCCAAGGGCAAAAAGAGCCAATGATATTTTCCGCATACCTTCCTCCTTGTAGATGGTTGGATTTAGACAGAATTCAACCACGTTTAATTAACGAAGCTATATACCTGAAACAGGGTCATGAGACCAGAAGAAGTTTCTCCCAGCAAAACTCTGGAGTGTTACATCCCTGCTGACAACAGCCTCACAGTCACGTCCCAAAGCTAACGATAGGATGATGGACACCGTCCGCGTTACGGTGTAGGCAGAAAGGACGGAACGTTGGGCGGATTCGCGAGGGCCGGATGGGTTGCGATCACACCATGCAGTGCACCAGCTACAGAAGCTGGAGACAGTGCCCCTTGGTCCATTACGAGGGAGTAGCGTTCTTGGACAATCGCAAAGAATTCAGGGTGGTGTTCCTGCGGCACGTGCAGAAGCGTTGCCAACGATGCAAGGTGCTCGCCTCCTCCACGGGCCATGTCCTCGGCCAGGCTCGTATAATTGATTTCAATGAATAGTCTCGCCCTCTCGCTATCCCATATCCTAGTATCATTAGTGCAGCCCGACGTCCCCGAGCTAATGGCAAACCAGTAGCTGCCGGTTACATTGGTGCTAGCCATAAAAACTTGCGGTGCGATCTGCTTCTGGCCTTTCCAATCCTCCCACAACTTCTTGCCCAGCCCGCATCCTGGGCCGGTGTCAGGATTAGGCGTAGCGAATGTCGTAATTGGTTGAAATGCGATGAACCCAATACCAACCATTAGAGTGATCAGCCCTCTCATTCTTGCGAGCCTCCACGGAGAATGCTTTGCTTTCTCGACAGAGTAAGCACGAGCAGGCAGTATAACAAAGCGCTCATTCGCGAAAAGAGGGATAAAATCTGCCCGACTTCATATTGGTTCATAACAAAAGAGGGCCGCGGCCAAAGCGACCGCGACCCTCTTTAAGATCACAAACTGCTTTACTACAGTGTTACCGACTGTACGAGGCAGTTCGCGAGACATTGCCTTCAATGATGATACAGGATTGTCCAAAGAGTATAAGGCTCCAGCCCTTGACCGTCAAAACGGTATCGATCAGTATATCGCCCTTGCCTTTTTGAAGTGCTTGATCCATAGCATTCTTCCAGTTTGGCTCTCCGAGTGGAATACCAAGAACAGTATTGATACAATCCTCACCTGAATAACGATCACCTTGCTTTACCCCTGAAACATCTACATTCTTGGTACTTAATACGGTGAAGTCTCCCAGTCTTGTTGTGCATCCTGCCATAGCAAAAATCGCGAAACAAAAAACCAGCTGCAGCATTATCCGGTTTGCCGAACTCACCATTGGCTCCTCCTTAATGATCTGACCAAAACTTCCGTCGTCAACTAGCAGCATTTGATTGGGTTCTATTTCTTACCCAATTCGGCTCGCGCGACTTTGCCCTCGGCTTTGAAGCACCACTGATTAACTATAATGAACGGCAACTTTGTCTCCCACAATACAACGTCTGCGACAACATCGCCTTTTGCTTTTTCCAACGCCTTATCGACAGCTGTCTTGAAGTTTGGGAATATTGGCCCTTCTATAGGGATCATGCCGAGCAGGTTGGTTGAACAATCTTCACCAACAACGGTGTCACCCTTCTGAGAAAGCTGGCTGATATTTTTTGTACTTCCTACGGTAAAGTCTCCGAGCCGCATGGTACAGCCTCCCAAGAGCACAGATAGCATGAGCGTGAACAGGGACCAGAACATTCCTCTCTTCTCCAACATACATCCTCCTTTGTTAGGTCACCCACTTCGTTTCGTGCAACATTCCCCCAGCTTAGTGTCCCGCTATCGCAACTTGAATTTTTGCTCGTGTACCCATCTGACCAAGATGAGGATGGATCAGAGGTGTTTGATCTCTGTTTAACTCTTCTGACGCCACACTACTGACTTCCTTCCTGACATATTCATACAATTCATCCATCTCGACCGCGCCGTTCTTATTGATATCTGCCTCTCCTCGCAACCCTCTGAGCACAAAGTACGTGAACAGGCCGTGCTGTTCCTTTTCATAATCGGAGCTGATTTGGGTACCAGTCGCAGCCGTAATGACGGCAAGCTTCCCAGAAGCGAGCACGGGATTCTCAATCGCAATACCAACTGGTCTGGCTCCTGTTGGAAGAACCGATCTTCCTGTCGCCCCAGAAAAGCATGAATCAAGCATTACGACTACTTCCCTGGCCGGCAACCGGTCGAGATTTTCGTAGAGCCGATCGAGAGGATAGAGTTTGTTTTGAAAATCAGGGTGGCCATCATACGGGAGGAGAAACGCTTTGCCCGTGGCCAGATTCGGGGTTCCATGCCCTGCGTAATAGACAAACACCGTCGTGTCTTTTGACACTCTGCGAGGCAGCCATTCTTCGACATAGGCTGAGAGGTCGCTGTGAGTTGCCCCCTCATCTGTAAGGACCTTTATTCTCGATCGCGAGATCCCGCCTACCGATTCCAGATAAGCGGCCATGATTTCGGCATCGCGTTTCGCATACCGTACTTGGGGAATCGCCTCGTCCCGATACTTTGAGATACCGATGACAAGCGCAACTGCATCCCGACTCTTGTCCAGCTTCCTTGATTGTGGAATCTCATCTACATCGCTGGTCCTTCTTGGAGTCTCGCGTAACGCCTGCCTCTCACCACCGCGACGTGAAGCGACCACGGTTTCTTTCTCTTCTGGAAATGGAGTGAGGGAGTAAAAGTACACGGGATCCAATCGGTATGTCAGTCGCATAGAATCCCACTGGCGTGTGATGACCCTGATCACCGGTTCATAGCCTTCCTTCCTTACCTCAATGGTGAAGGTCTTTTGCGAGCCAGACGGATCATGGAACGTGACTGGACTCAACCCTAGATCCCTACCATCCACGATTACTTTTGCACCCGGAGGGTCCGTCCTAATAACGACTTGAACAGAAGGATCGCCATGAGCCAACCGGCCTATTTCGGCCGGACAGCCGACAATTAAAAGCGCCATCGCTATAAGAAACAGTACCTTCAGAACACAATGAGGTTGCAGAGGTGCTGCAGAGACAGCGGACGCCGAATGTCTCACTACAATTCACCGCACTGATCAAGAAAACCAAACACGGTACCAGCAACGGGAAGGGCAACCCACCGGTAAAGTGCCGCGCATGCTGCACGATTTTTCTTAGAGTGTCAAGGAACTTCACTCTGAAGCGTTTAACTGGTGGTTCTGAAATACTTGCCTTCGCAGTGTCCGAATCGAATGGTGATTCCCATGGCGGGAGGAATGCTTCGCTGGGGCGGGGACTCTTCTACTGTGATGTCCCTTGAAGAATGGGTACACCTTGAGAAAGAATCTGTGGGCTACCTAATAGCTGTGGCGTCTGCTCGTTGTTGAACTCACGGCGCGACACTCCTTCTACGCGCGGCTTCACATAGGCATGAATTTCTGAGAGATCGATCTTCCCGTCCTGATTCTGATCGGCCTCTCCGTGAAGCCCTTTCAAGAAGAAGTATGTGAGCAGTCCATGAGCCTTTTGGCCATAAGTGCTGGAGATCTGCGCGCCAGAACTGGCTGTGAGCACCACCGTGTTGCCTGAAGCCAAGATCGGATTTTCCACCGAGATCACGGCAGGCCGAATTCCCTGTGCCAGCACCGAGCGACCACCTGCTCCGGAAAAGCATGAATCCAAGACGACGGCGACCTGCTTAGCCGGCAGCTTCACGAGCTGTTCGTAGAGTCGCTTCAAAGAATACCCGGTTGTTGCCAAGTAATTTGGATCACCGTCGTAGGGGAGCAGATATGCGTCGCCTGTCTTTGGGTTTGGCGATCCATGCCCAGAGAAATACACGAAGACCACGTCGTCTTTTTCGACACGATTCGGCAGCCAACCTTCCAGATACTTCTCGATGTCGGTCTTTGTGGCACGGTGGTCGAGTAGGACGGCAACATTTTCCTCCGGATATCCCATTGCCGCCGTGAGGTACTTGCCGATAACTTTAGCATCCTGCGACGCATAGTTGGCCTTGGGCAGTTGCTCGCGATACTGCTCAATGCCGATCACCACAGCATGTCTGTTCTTCACCGGTGTCACCTGGGACTTCGGCGGATCATCGACATCACTCGACTTGACAACCGTGTCTTCCGTCTTCCCTCGATCTTCTGGTCTTCCACCCACGGATCGGGCAATCGAGCGGATCTTGGCTGAGGCCGTGAGAGCCCGGGTCAATCCTTGAAGAGCATCGCCCAGCGCCTCCCCCACTACAAGACCAACATGAGGATATGCTTCTTCCATTCCTCCAAAGGTTTTTGTATGTAATCCCGACCTGTATGTGTCTGCCAGAAGCGTTTGTCCACTCTTATCCACAACCGTTGCGCCTATAGAAGCCTCAGCTTCAACACTCCGCTTGGATAGCGCCGCCCCAGCGACACCCAACAATAGGGCTGCCGCAACAGCGCCGCCACAATGTCCGTCGATCTTGAGTTGAGGTACCGCAAGCTCGACCAGCACATCGTGTTGGCCTTCCACAGGGACCTTGCTTCTTGCAATCTCTACTGACTCAAAAGCCTGCGAGAGTGCCAACGATGCTGCCTTCTCGAGTTCTGTTCCAATCGGAACCTCAAGATTTCCAGCGCATGGCACATCTTGAACAAGGCTCGCCGCCTTAACAGACTCAGGTATGACTAGCCCAACATCCATCGGTAGCTGTTTAACCCCGAGGAAACCAATCTGTGTATTGATTGGTACACGCGTTGGAGCGCAAGCACACAGGCTGATCCCCAGACCCACGCTGAAAAGAGACAGAGCGTACCGACGGAAACTGATTACTTTTCGCGTTCCATCCGGCCTCACTTTCGCACCTCATATGGAATGGTCACCTCAGTCCATTCCGATTCATCAAGGAGGGAAAGTGTCTTGAGAAGATCTGTCACCAAGGCCGTGTCTTTCCCCTGATAGACCAGGAACGATCCTTCCGGAATTCTCCCTTGCGCAAGGTCAATGCGTTTGGTCGTCACGACGAGTTTGATTTTCTCTATTGCTTTCTTAGCTCCTGCCGGCGGGAAGGCCTTCAAGCGGATGCCCATGCTCCGCTGCTCGTCATCGGGAAACACAAACTCTTTCTGAGCTAAAACAAAGTTAGCGCGAGCGTACCGACTGGGTAACAGCACAGTCACCGTGTCATCCTGCCCAACGTTGAAGATGTGCAGATAGGCGTCTCTCGTGGCAACCGCCCGTATCTGCATCTCCTCCCCCTCACTGAACACCGTCTTATTGAGGTCAGCCTTGACGGCAAAGTCACCTCGTCGTTCTATTCGGACCGGCTTCACCTTGACTCTCAGTTTGGTCGCATAGTAGAGCGCTTTGGGAGCCGCCGGATCGGTATCCAATTGCCGAATTCCCTCTTCGAGGGTCTGCTCCTCGATAACGATTCCGCGCACCAGTGATCTCACCAGATCGTCGGCCACTTGCGCGTTGTAGACCACCGTTTGTCCTTTCACAAAAACACCCACTGCCTTCTCAACCGCCTTGCGCCTAGCTTCATCTCGCGACCGAGCTTTGGCCTCGGCCACAGTCGTATCCTCTGCAAAGGAGACCACTCCTTCGGCTTGAACCCAGATTCCGTCGCTCGGTTCACGAGACTCGATCGGTATCGACAAGACCTCTTCTTGGACCCTAGCGCTCTCAAGAATTCTCGCAATCTCTTGTTTGGGCAACACGGCGACAGCATAAGCCTCGCCCGTGACGGCGTCTCGTCCTTGCTCCACAATCTGGATGCCTTGTACCAGTTCGCTCACGCGCGTTTGGATAAGCCGGGATATCTCCTGCTCAGTGACTCCCCCGCGTTCACGAAGTAGATCAGACCAGATCACGTTCGTCTCCACCCGGAGTTGCTTGACCAGATTGGCGCGTGCCAGTTCAGAAGCAGCTTTCTCAGAGTTCCCCTTCCCAATATCAACCACATATGAGTCAGGCGGATACTGTCGTTGCACTCGGGGGACTATGTCGCTGCGATGTTTGTTAGACGAGAGGCTAGCAGAAGAGGAATCTGGCCTCGTTGCGACGGACGAGGTCGCGCACGAGACAGAAGCGCATAGGGTGACCAGGATGCCGACTCTGAGCACTAGTGCAGACATCCCTGTCCTCCCGCTTCTAGGCTATTCTACGGAATAACACTCCAAAAATACAACTAACCGGTTGCCTGCCTTATGCTGACAAAACAAGGGGCTAGCTCACGAATGCCTCCTCCCTACTGAGAAGGCAGTTCTAGCCTAGCAGCGTATGAGAAGGACGTGTCTGGCCCCTCCTAAGCTTATGAGTGACCGTGAGAATCCCAACTAACCACTGCAAGTTAAACCGCTTCGGTCCAGCCGAGCCGGGATTGAACAGCAGTGTCTTCCCGAACCATTCCGCCTT
>JBBIKN010000143.1:0-7714 GCA_037445435.1 Nitrospira sp.
TCCCCAGGATCGCCAACCAGCCGATCTTCACCGGCCTCGAATCGTACCACTGCGAAATATCGTAGCCCTTGTCACTTGCTGCTGCCATCGGAACACCTCCTGGTTAAACCCACCCTCCGCATATCGACAGAACCTTCACGACGGACCGGAGACCCCCCAGTTTCTCACTCGCCGTGATTTCGAGAATTCATACCCCACTACGACGAACAGGAGAATAATGGTGATTGGCCCGATCGTGTTGCGGGCCAGCGTCGTGTAGTCCATCTGTTGCACTCTCAACACATAGGACGAGGGGCTGAAGCCTTCCGGCGTAATGATCAGCTGATAGAGCCCCTTGGCCAGCGTGGCTTGACCTCGGACGACGCCATCCAGATGGATCGCCGGAGGCCAGTAGGCGACTGTCTGATCGCCTGCCGCTTCGTTGAGTCCCTTCACGACCCGCACACTCAGCGGCATGGTGCGCAGACTCGGATCGACCAGATCGACCACGAGGAAGGTGTCGCCCTCACCGGGAATGTCCGTGCAATAGTGGGCTTTTGCTTCATGTTGTGGCTGATAGGCGTTGAAATGAACGAGATTACCTCCGACTCGTTTGACGCAGCGATCGTCCTCCATGGCCACATTGCCATGCGCACCGGCCATCGCTGGCAGAAGGAACGGAAGAACCGCGAGCACACCGATGATTCGACGGAACGCGGTCGGCCGTTTGAGTCTGATCGGACTGACACTCACCATCGCCCTCTCGATCGCCACGGTGACGACGGTCAGAGCAATCACTGCAAGGAATAGGGTCGTCATCAATCTTCACCTCATTCTTCTACGAGACGTACGCGGATCGACATCGACGCACCATTTCAGCTTGCCCCTAAGGCTTTTTCCACATCGGCTAGGATTGTGGGCGACAAGGGATCCAACCCAGGATCATATTTCCCGATCACATGACCGGAGCGATCCACCAGGTATTTCTGAAAATTCCATGTCACGCGACCAGGGAACGCACTCTGCTCCGTTAAATACCGATAGAGGGGATGCTTCTCCTTTCCGACGACACTGATTTTGGAGAACAGAGGGAAACTGATACTGTACTTGGTGTAGCAAAATCCTTTGATTTCTTGATTGGTCCCCGGCTCCTGTTGTCCGAAATCATTAGCCGGAAACGCCAAGACCTCGAATCCTCGCTCTCGATAGCGCTCGTACATTTCTTGAAGCCCGGCATACTGAGGCGTGTTCCCGCACATGCTCGCGGTATTCACGATCAAGAGCACCTTACCTTTGAACGTCTTGAGATCAACGGGATGACCATCAATGTCTGGGAGACGAAACCCATAGAGAGGCGCCAATGAGTCACCAACGGAGGCCACATTAGACTGCTTCCCCCTTGCATTGACCTCTGAATTCGCAATCGCGGTGAGCCCCAGACCGAACAAGACGAGACTAGATAAGACAATGAGAGGTTTTGAATAAATCGGCATGCGACAAGCCTCCTTCATTGGTCTAATTCTTAACGACAGGTCTAAGAATAGCATAGCGTTAATTGTTTGTCCATTATTATTTCTAATACATTTGCCAAACATTAGACACTCTGGTAAGTACATATCAAGTATGCAATTTGTTTAATGAAAGGAGCGGCTTATGTTGGGTCATAACCTTCAGACTATCCCCGTAGGAGTCCTTTCCGAAACGACACCTGATATGGATGTAGCAGACATAAATGAGCGATCAACGGGAGAACTCTTTAGCCAGATCGCTCACGGTTCAAACTCCGACTGGTCTCGCACTGATGGTCGAAACGAGCCGAACCCCTATCATCTCGAATCTCTCTATTTTCAATCCTTCCGAGGGGCACCGCTCTTGACCCGCAATGAGGAACGCGCCCTTGCCAAACAGATCGATGACGCTTCTCGACGCATCAGACTCTCCCTGAAACAGGCGATGGCCATCTTGTTAACGAACGATCAGACTCGATCCCACGGAGATATTGTCAAGGAGCTCACCACCATCAAACGGTTGAGTGGCCTCTCTGCCGTCGCATTAGACCGAGCGGAGGCCCTCCTATCGAGTTGGGTAGAGGCGGTTGCTCCAAATTGGGTGTTCGCACCTGATGACCACCACGGACTCCAGACCCACTTGACTGAAATCCGGCAGGCACGCCAACTATTGGAAGACGCCAAAGAAAAGCTCGTGCGACGAAATCTCCGGCTGGTGGTCGACATCGCAAAACGGTACACGAGCGATGGCCTCACACTGCTTGATCTCATCCAAGAAGGGAATATTGGCCTGATGCGGGCCGCAGAGCGATACCAATATCGCAAGGGGTTCAAGTTCAGCACCTACGCGACCTGGTGGGTAAGACAAGCCATTACCCGAGCTCGTGCCGAACAATCCCGAATCATTCGAGTCCCGGTTCATCAATCCGAAGCCTCCAGTCGTATTACCCGCGCCAGGAAGCGACTCCAGCAACAGCTTGGACGTCGCCCGCGGATGGAGGAAATCGCTCGCGCCTTGCGCCTCCGCCCTGAACGTGTGAGCGAAACTATGCAAGCCTTTCAGGAGACCGTCCGACTCGAGACACCGGTCGGCGATGGAGATGCTGATTTCGGCGCTTTCCTTCGTGATCATCAGACCGCTCCACCGGATACCTATGTCCACCGCCAAGAACGCGAGCGGCAGCTGGATCATCTGTTGCGCTCGTTGGCTCCACGGGAGGCAACGGTTATCCGCATGCGATTTGGGATGGGCTACGACAAGGCACTGACGTTGGAGGAAGTCGGAAGACAGTTACGCCTAAGTCGAGAGCGTATTCGTCAGATTGAGGCTGAAGCACTTAAAAAACTGAAGACCTCCGACACACGAGCCATCTTGGCCTCAATTCAATGAGTGCGGAATTGCTCGACATGGTGCTGAGAGCTGAAGGTACACGAACAAGATGAATGTCCTACAGGCACATCCATCTGATTCTGGTGAGGTGCTTCAGCGGCGGTGACCGATGCAGCTGTGATTCGTGCACGGTTAGCCGTACTGGAAAGTCGCAATCACGATTTAGGGTCAATGCGTCGGTCGGCAGCGCAGGGGAACAGTTACTGTCTGGCCTTCACTGGATTCGTTGGGCTCGCGGCACAAGTGTCTCCCGGGCAGTCCTTGGTACGGCCAGTCAACCACAAGCGGTTTCGAGCAAACCACGCATAGGCTTTCAAGAGCCGTGGCTCGATGAACGAGAGCCGACTAAGTTTTGCCAGCAATCCCAAGCCGACAGCCTCCCACATCGCCTGAAATACCTCAACGCCCTTGATCACACGTCCATCCGCCCATTGGGCATGAATGACCTGCCCCAACTCTGCAGAGGCAAAGCCTGTCACCTTCTCATCATAGTCCGGAAGCGAGAAGTCACAGAACAGGAGTCGTCGGTTCCTGTCCAGTCGTTTCATGAGCGCAATCTCTCGAGCGCAAATCGGGCAGGCTCCGTCAAAGAATACTGTGACAGGGTACCGTGCCATGTATGATGATCCCTCTTTCTTAGCGCCGCAATACAGGCTTTCGCATCAATCGATCCAACTTCCTATCGAGATCACCGAAATCTTCCAAAACTTCAATATGAGGATTCGTAAACAGGTCGCGCCCCGCAACCGCGCCGTGCCCGCCTACCGCTATGTCGCAAGAAGGACGTACTTCCTGTACAAGAGCCTGGACCAGTTCACTGGCCTTGGCTTCCGACCGTACCATTGGAATGGAAAGGATTGCGATGTCTGGCTTAACTTCGCTACAGAGCTTGGTCAGCTCCGCTATGGGCACATTGGCTCCCAAATAGTAGACCCGACAGCCGCGAACACGGCAGTGATAGGCAACCGCCAACGCCGCAATGTCGTGCTCTTCTCCCGGCGGACATGCCACAATCACCGTAGCTCCGAACTCGGCCACAGGCAACTGATTCATGGCTGAGAAGATCTTCTGTTGAATCTGACTGGTTACGTAATGCTCTACCGCGATACTCACTTGACCGTCGTGCCAGAGCTGTCCGACCTGTTCCTGGAGCGGGAGCAAGATACCGTGGAGTGCTTCATCGAAAGGTACGACCGCTACGGCTCCATTCAACCGCTTTTCAAATGTTACGCGATCCAAAGGGTTCAGCGTGGAAACCAGTTCGCGGAGCAGCCTACCGAACATGTTCTCCACGACTGCCACTCGCGGCGCATGTACCCGCGCATGCGTCAGCAGCTCTTCACGTCCCACCTTCGCCAACTCTCCAATAGAGGCTCCTGCATCCAGCTGCTCTTTCAGATACCTCAACAGCATCACATCTTCATCTGAGTAGTTTCGATATCGGTTGGCCCCCCTTGTCGGCTTCAAGAGACCAAATCGACGCTCCCAGACTCGAATGACGTCTTTTGATAGCCCGGTGAGTTTAGCAACCCTATGAATTCTATGGGTATTCATCTTTATTTCTTCATTACATTAAAAATATACAATAAAGTCTATTCTTTGTCAAATATTAGTAAAATAACTATTGACATACAATGTACACTTAGACTATACATTGGACATACCTATTACAATCCATGGACATTCTAATCCACGGAGGTCATCATGATGAGAACACAGGAAACATCCAGTTCTGTGGGAAGCCCGAGCTACAAGGTTTCCTGCTCAGTACGGTCCCAATCAATCTGTACCAGGTGTGGCGGACTCATGGTGAACGATGTCTGCATTGACCTGCTGAACTGCACGAGCGAGTTGGAATGCACCACAAGACGATGCCTACAGTGTGGCGACATCATCGATGCCGTTATTCTGAGAAATCGATCCATTCACCACCAATCACTGACAACACCGCATCAGCCAGCATCTGTGTATTAAGTGAAAATTAATTCCGATGAAAGAAAGCACGCCACCGAAACCGCATCTAAATCTAAGGAGGATGTCATGACAGCAACAAGAACTGTGACAGTTGGCTTACTGACGACAATGACTGTGGCAGGACTAATTCTCGTTACACCCAGCTTCGCCGCTCATCCCGATAGAACTGACGTTATCAGCACGCTCAACGAAAAGACAGCGCAGCTGGATAGTAATAAGAACGGAGCGCCAGCAAAGCGAGCCGACATGATCGACAGCATCGGGTCGCAAGGACCGACGTATCCCTACGTGAAGCCGATGAATCGTTGATACCTCGGCGAGGCACCGGACCGAGGAGGGACCCGTCTTCCTCCTCATGTCCATGGTGGCATGAGAGCTTTAGCTGTCCCGATGAACGAAATTTTCACGATGCCTGCCGCTTCAATCCGCGGCAGGCATCGTGACCGAAAGTTATGGCAACCCCGTAGGCAATCTCATTCGCCAGGATCGCCAAACTCAACAAAATACGCTGACGGCTCGATCAGGAGAACTTCAAAGGACGGCAATTGTTCGGCATCTACCAGGATGCACCTGGTGGTAACTCACAGAAGGGGGCGATTATGCGGAGCCAAACAATCAGTCAATTAGTTGTAGGGGTGGCGATCACGGTAGGAGCCATCTCGCTCGCAACAGCAGCAGACCTTCCGGGTGGCGACAAGGATATGGTGCTCATCCCCAAGGGCGAGTTCACCATGGGGAGCAACGAACATGCAGATGAAACCAAGCACCAGGTCGTGCTCGATACCTATCTCATCGACAAATATGAAACCTCAAACGCTCGCTATAAGGAGTTCATGAAGGCCACAGGTCATCCGGCTCCAGCCTATTGGGATGATCCCCGACTGAGCAAGCCGAATCAACCAGTCGTTGGAGTGAGCTGGACCGACGCAAGCGCTTTCTGCAAGTGGGAAGGAAAACGTCTTCCCACCGAGGCGGAGTGGGAGCGGGCGGCAAAAGGCCCAGACGGAGATAGGCATTATCCTTGGGGCCATACCCTCGATCCGAAGAAAGCTAACTATGGACAGAACGTGGGCCGCACGATGCCGGTCGATTCATACCCAGAGGGTAAAAGTGGCTATGGTGTCTACAACATGGCCGGCAACGTGTTCGAATGGGTGGACGATTGGTATGACCCCTCGTACTACAAGCAGAGTGTCGCACTGAATCCTAAGGGCGCTGAGCAGGGTTATAACTTTGCTAATCAAGGACCGGTGAAAGTGCTCCGTGGAGGCTCCTGGCTTGCGCCGGAAACCTCTCTTCATACGAGTCACCGATTCTGGAATCAGCCGGATAATAATTCATACGGGGTCGGCCTTGGATTCCGTTGCGCAAAATCAGCACAGACCGGCACTGACGAAGCCATGCAGCAAGGCCGTGATGCATTCATTCAGGCCTTGGTCGCCATGGGGGCCGAGAAGCATGCAGAGGCCCTCTCCTTCATCGACAAAGCGTTGGCTGCGGAGCCACACAACAAGGAATACCTGACGACACGGGAGCTGATTAAGAAGAGCACGCAGAAGAAGAAATAGACCTGACCTGGAGAGAACCGCGGCCTAATTGCCCTCCAGGGGATCGAGCCTATCGTACAGGAGGTGAACGATGAATCTTTCTAGCACCGTAGCAGTGGCACTGCTTCTCATGGCGGCTCTTTCGCCCGTAGGAGCTAGTAAGGCGGGAGAATCATTGATTCCTAAGGATATGGTGTATGTCGCGCACGGGCCCTCGGTGATGGGCCTTGATAGAGAAATGCCTGCATTCAAGAAGGCCACTCCCTACGAACGACGAATGAACACACCCTGGTCTGCCGATGCCTTAAACGATGAGGGTCCGGCCCACATGGTCTTCCTGGACTCGTACCTCATCGACAAGTATGAAGTGTCCAATCAGCAGTATGGCGACTTCATCAAGGCGAAGGGCCATCCGGCACCGGCTTACTGGGACGATCCCCGCTTGAACAAGCCTGAGCAGCCGGTTGTGGGGGTTAATTGGGAAGATGCCAAGGCCTTTTGTGAATTCAGTGGCAAACGACTTCCGACGGAAGCCGAATGGGAAAAAGCTGCTCGCGGTCCGCATGCCAATATTTATCCGTGGGGGAACGAGTTTGATCCCTCCAGGGCGAACTATGGAAAGAATCACCAGGCGACTATGCCCGTTGATTCCTTTCCAGATTCCGTCAGCTACTACGGGGTTTTTAACATGGCCGGTAATGTCTTCGAGTGGGTCGCGGACTGGTATGATCCCCATTTCTACGCTCGTCTCGAGCCCATGGTAAATCCCACCGGCCCGGCCAAACCAGTTTGGCTAGGTGGAACAGGCACCTATGTGGACCGTCTCACCGTCGGAGAAAAGCGTGTGATTCGTGGTGGATCATGGATCGCGCCCGAAGCAACCCTCAGGTCGGCGCACCGATTCTGGAACCATCCGCTCAATAACAGTTATGGCGTGGGCCTAGGCTTTCGCTGTGCAAAGACAGCCCCGCCCGAGATCGACCAGCAGATCAAGGATAACTACATATCTGCGCTTGTTGAAATGGGCAGAGAACGATTTGCCGAGGCTCTACAAGCAGTGACTCGTGGCCTGAACATTGATCCCAAGAACGTGGAACTCTTGGAGCTCCGTCCACTGATTGAGCAGTCCATGAAGAAGCCATGAGGAAAGTGCCACCGATCTCATCATCGGTGTGATCATAACGGAGACCAACACATGAAACGCTACCTAATCCTCTTCCTCGGGATTGCCTCAGGGGCCCTTATAGGAGCTGCGACGGTCCAGGCCGGTCCTCTGGAGCCGGCCGATCGCCCGCACCACGAGAGCCTGAAGGCCG
>JBBIKN010000144.1:0-5594 GCA_037445435.1 Nitrospira sp.
GGAGTGACTATTTCGCTAAGAAATTGCGCCCATACTTCCGGTGTCACATGGCCGGATGGGGTTTCGGTGCCGAAATCACCTTTGCACGGCGTGATATTCAGCGTCCCGCAGCCCGTGAACGAGACAACGAGCAGCAGAATGCCGAGTGAATTCTTAGTGAATCTTCGATGGAGACATGAAGCACCCACCGATCTACTCACCGTACCGATGTGCGATCTTCCTCACTCACCGTGAGGCGACGCAACTCTCCGTCCGCCCACGATGCCGGCAATACTGCTCCCTCGCCTGGTTCTGGCTTTCTCTGCGTTCGGCCGTCGGTAAAGATGTTCCGCAACGATTCGCGATGACGTTGCCAATGATTCTGCGCCACTGACTCCATCTTCCCGTCCACGTACTTGGACCAGGCCCACACCGATGCCCCCATGAAGGCATAGAGGACGCCGATGACCAGGTACGGGTACGACCACCACTCAGCCATAGCTGCCACGATCTGTGGAAACGGCGGCAAGGGATTTCCGAGGCCAGTGACATGGACGAAGGCAGCCGCCGCAGTGTAGATCGAAACTGCAGCAAAGACACGGTAAGACCATTTTCCGCTGTTGACGGTTGTACTCAAACCATCCAGGAGGGACTTGCTTCCTCCTTGGTTCTCATCCGTCTCTTCAACACCAGTCACCTCGCGCTCAATCTTTCGGAGGGTGCCGCTAGACGGCCATGCTTGCGCCCCCCTCGTACCAACCACTTGAAAGTGCTGGGGAAGGTTAACAGGCGCATAGCATCCGGTGCAGTGGGCAATGCGCTCAAAGACGCTCACATGAATCTTCGGAAGCCCCATATGGTGTTCACGACAGAGCCTGTCGACATGACGCGGTTCCCACCGATAGTACACGCCCAATCCGGCACGAGCATCGTAGAGCTCGTCGTGAACATCTTGGTGGGTCTGCACATACTCCCGGTCCATCTTAATAAAACGCAACCGATCGCATTCTTCCTTCGCGCTGATCTCCGCTTCAGCCATCATCCAGTCCAACGCGACTAAAGACATGCCATGCTTGACATACCCGCCGCCCACGTTGGAATGCACGCCGGCAAACCATACCTGCTCGACTTGCCCGGCAGGAACCTCCTTTTCATTCCACAATTCCGGGTAGAATGTCCGACGGTCGTCATCGATGGACAACGCATGACAGGCTCGCTTGATACAGCGACTGGGCGTCAATTCAGAAAATCGCATGGGATAGAACCAATTGATCACCGCACGCAGTCCCTCATGCGGCATCCCAATCGCTGCGACCGTATCCCATACCCCGACAAACTCAATGGACGCGTCGTAGGCATCGTACGGCCTTCGATGTTGCGCACCGGCATCGTCCGCCTGGTTACGGTGCCGCTCACTGTCCGACACACGCTTAAACGCTTCCTTGCGAAACTCTTTCCAACATCTTGTGACACGCTTTTTGACCGACGCTTCACTGAGGTCCTTGATATTCAAAATGCCGCAGTGCTGAATCAGCCCCGACAGAGCCCGAACGGTATAGGCCCCTCGGCTGAATCCGAAGAGGTAAATATGATCGCCCGGCTCATAGACATGGACTAACTCCGTGTACAGTTCCCTGACGTTCTTCGCAAACCCGAAACCGAAGGCTCCTCCAATCAACTGGAGTGGGGCCAGCTTTGACGTCCCAACTCCGTCGTCATAGAAGGCGACCTGCGGCTTTAAGGTTGGGTTGTGTTTATGACCTTGGATATCCACCGCCTCATAGAGTTTAAAGACGTTGGTGCCTCGCGCTTTGATGGCGGTATTGCCGGTTCCATCCGAACACAAGACGATGTTCTTCCCTGACATACGACACCTCTCATCTGTCCTTTGCGAATTCACTCCGTCTTTGAGTCACTGTCGGCAACCGACACCGTTATTGTTTGCGGTCACAGCAAGCCTCGTACCTGGCAAGATGGTTAAAGACATCCATGCTGGACAGAGGTTTATGAAGCGTACACGAAGAAAAGTAAAGAGCGAGGCGTCTGATCTGTATCATTGTGGATGAAGAACTAAATCTAAATCGATTCATAACAGAGCAATCTGCTTGACGCTGCTCTTATCTGAATCGGAGGCGACCACACGCCTTTCCACCTCTCCACTCAAGAGACCACCTCTGCGAAACACAGCGGCTCCCGCACCTGTACCGCTAGAAGCGTCAGTTGGCACCCGCAAGGCATTTATGCCGCCTTTCCAATTCGAACCATTGCGGCTTCTTCTTCCAATATACCTTCTTCCGACGGCACCCGAACCAGCTGATCTTGCTTCCTGCCGGTCCCACATGAATCCGCAAAGATATGCGGCATCATCGTTAACAGCATCCCTGCTATGTTCAACGCAAACCAGATTGTCAAGACTGCGACCCCATGCATGACCTCCCCTCCCTTCTTTTCTTCCATCAGTGTTTGGTGTACGCGGGTGTGGAGCTCCCTTGGCTCCAATTTCTGTGATGGATCGAGTCCCACGGCTTCCACTCGACATTCTTTCTGAACTCACCATTGAGAACACCGACATTATGCTTAGAGCATAGTACTCGTTAGCACCAGGAACACTTGCAGCATGAGCAAGCCTTGTACCAATATGCACATCCATAAGTGTGATTTGATTATAAGTACTTATGAAATCGGTGGGGCGCAGAACGACCTGTAGACCCACACAGCCGTATCCCTGCAGATAAACGATGTATCGAAATGGATATCATGGACCGAATCAGTGCTTCTGTTTGCCGCAGGGAAGCTTGCGAACCTCAGTTGATGGTCCAGCGCAGAGATGCCCCTCTCACTCGACTGCAGATGAGTATACTTTCCTTGAATAAACGATCCACAAACGGATATCGCCTCTGCCAGGTATCTGCAATGTCTCTCATCCTCAAGGCCTCTTTGAAACATCGGTTTCCGATATGACTCACAGAACAAAGGAGCTTGATCCATTACTCCAGCTACAGTATGTCTATTATCCATGACTCGAGTTTCCTTACGATCAATTACCCATTCCTCTCGTAGAGCGAGCTTAGCGTTTCTGGTCGTGTTGCTTTCTTTCTGCGTCGTAGCCCACATGCTGGGAACACCCGTCACATTGACCAGTTTATTGAGCACGGATGGAGCAATGGAATCTGTATCCGAAGACCTCTCTATTGCTCAGGCAATGCCTGAAACGAGATTAACAAGCAATCTCGTACTCGACGAGAAGCTCGATCCCTCGCTCTATCATCCAATCTTCGGAACCTCAGTCTTCCACCCTCCTCACGCATAGCCAATATTCTCACCACGTAATACCGATGGGTGAGGTGTTGTAGAAAACGCCTCAATGGTTCTTCCTGACGGGAGAGATGGTACGTTGCTTAGTTCGAAGAAAACCCTCAGAGTCAGAGAACCTTCCCTAGCACCTGAGGATAGTAATGGTCGGCAGGTGCTCTTGAGTGGGATTCAGCCCACAGCGTGATGGAGGAATGTCTTTCATGGCAATGCTCGCAAATCTAACGGCAGTCGTGACGGGCGCCAGTAGCGGGATCGGTCGTGCGATCGCAATAGGTCTAGCCAAGGAAGGCGCATCGCTTTGTCTCCTAGGTCGGAACGAACAACGATTGCGCATGACGGCTAAATTGACTTCTCATCATTCATCCAAGGTTCGCATCTATCGCGCTGACTTTTCCTCGAAACGAGACCTTTCTCGCGTGACTCATCAGCTCAAGCAAGATTTGAAGCGCCTGCATATCTTGGTCCATGCCGCCGGGGACATTATTCTTGGCGACATGAGTGCTTCGGCGATTCAGAATTTCGACCGGCAGTACGGGATCAATCTTCGAGCGCCGTACGTTCTGACGCATACCCTGCTACGGCAACTCACGATGTGTCACGGGCAAGTGGTATTCATCAATTCGAGCATGGGGCTGCATACCAAGGCGCAAGTCAGCCAATACGCGGCAACGAAGCACGGATTGAAGGCCGTGGCGGATACTCTTCGCCACGAGGTCAATGCCCAAGGCGTGCGGGTGTTGAACGCCTTCGCGGGACAAACCGCGTCGGCCATGCAAGAGAGGCTTTATCGCAATGCGAAGCGGTCTTATGATCCGAAGTCTCTTCTCCAACCCGAGGACATTGCCAGCATGGTCATTAGCGCCCTGATACTGCCGCGCACGGCGGAAGTCACCGACATCCATATCCGTCCGCTCATGAAAAATGCTTGAATAAGGGTTCAGGACACAATGCCTTTCATCTTCACTGTCCGTGATGTCACAGAACGGCCTTCGGCTGCGAGCACCCGCTCGGCCTGTGCAATCGCACCCCGCAGTGCCTTCAGGTTTTTCTCCGGTTTCCTTGTTTTCGGCCGACTATGCACATAACGGGATGCCGCGAGCGTCAAAGTCTGTAACGCCTTTTCCACATCATGGTCTTCCGTCAATTCCTTCAATGCCGCGCGAGCCATCGCTTGCCGTCTTCGCGGGCCGATATACGGTTGAGGGGCGATCGGATTATCTTTTTCCAGCTCCGGCCGTCTAAATACCATCTTGTCTTTTGGCTCCTAATTTCTTTACTTCGTTGTTTCAGGCCTGCCCGTGTCCGGCTCTATTTGACGCGGTCTCGGTGCGCGCAAGGATCGCAGACCAGCAGCTATGGCCTCGAGTTCAGACCGGGCGCCGATCTTGCGCATCGCTTCATCGAGTATCCCATGAAGCCCGACCCGCACGTCGGGCAGACGTGTGATGCGATAAGTGAAGCTGTAGTCGGCGAAGCCGGCGCACTGTGCGCCGGGGCAGGGGTCCAGTACGACCGTTTCGATATATTCGTCGCCGACGTGAGGCAGCGCTAAGTCAAGATCTTGCTGGGTCAGATCGATCCGCGCATGGCCGATGAAGTCGTCACCGTCCTTCCTCACGCAGTGCGGACCGCTATGTTCTTCCACGACTGTTCCGCAGACAAAGTTCGTGAAACCAAACGGGAAGGGTATGTCCTTCTCCCAGAATTCGACCTCGAACCAAAGCGGCGCAGGCTCCCCGACGTCGTTGCACACCGATGTCTTACCGAGCACGACGATGCCGGGACGTACCGCAATGATGCAGCTCCTTGCCGGGTCGACCTTATGCGTTTCGCCCGAATCGACGTCCCCGAACTCGTCGGAGACGGTCCAGCCTTTGGCGTCCCGGGTTTCGATCATCACCTCGTCGCTGCCCCACCAGTCGATGCCGCTTTCGTCCCGCGCCTTGAAGTGCATCGCCTCGATCTTGTAGCGCCGCTCGATCCACTCGATGGTATCCCAAGGAATGTTGCCTGACAGCGGTACAAAGGCCGGACGGCTCTCCGCCTCGGTTGGTCGAGGTGTGGTGGAGGGCTCGTGGGCGGACGCGCTGGCGATGCCCCACAACCACGCCGCCAAACCGAAAGCACACAACATGAAACGCCTGTAAGTCATGGTCGATCTCCTCCTGTCGGAAACACCACTGCGCACATAGCTGCATGCTTGGACTGAAAAGCTTTTCTCTGCCGGATAGGTTACGTATAGGTCACAAGCATCTGATCCCTTAGCGGTGAACTAGCGGAGGCCCTACACGAAACCCAAT
>JBBIKN010000144.1:5694-7700 GCA_037445435.1 Nitrospira sp.
ACCCAGGCATAGGGGCCGGTCGTGGCCAGGGTCCGGTCCCGCTGCGCCCAATATAACACACGCCAAGAGAACGCCAGCAGAATCAACCCGACAAAGACCAGCACCTCGCTGAAGATATGGAGCGGATCAGAGTGCGCCAGGCCCGGTCTGCGCAGCAAGATGTGCCAGAAATGGCCGGTGTCGTGAGCAAATGGATCGATCTCGGGATAATGACGCGCCAGCCATCCTGAGAGCAGATAAATGCTCAGGGGGAATCCGTACATCTCCGCAAACAACGCCACG
This sequence comes from Nitrospira sp., assembly GCA_037445435.1. Taxonomy (GTDB): domain Bacteria; phylum Nitrospirota; class Nitrospiria; order Nitrospirales; family Nitrospiraceae; genus Nitrospira_D. The sequence continues at coordinate 5,977 of JBBIKN010000144.1, forward strand.
ATAAACGCGGAGAAAGCCCCCAGCGATCGCCAATCGCGTCCTGTCCGCGGTCGCGTGAAGCTGAGCGCAAAGACAATAAAGAAACCGGAATTGACCAGAACAAGCCACCACACTCCATAGGTTGCGTCGTTATCCATAGGAACATCGGCGGATGTGTCACCCGAGAACGAAGCTGGAGAACTATTTCAACGTTCTATGAGAATTTGCAGGCGTCCTCTTTGATCTCCTGACCAGGGATGGGATGCTCGTGAGCCTGCTTCACGTAGTTGCGGCAGTCCATCTCAGCTCCTTCTTTCGACGCCTTCCCTTCGTTGACTAACCGCCGCCACTGGCTGATCCGTTCCGCAAACGGGTCGTATACGCACGCATCTTTCTCCGCAGATTGCCCAGCCAGTTGCTTGCACTTGGTCACCCAGAGCTCCGGTGTCAGCGCACCGCTCTCCACAGACCTCGTCAGCTCATAGCGCTTGTCGGCAAACGACCCGAATTCACAGACGGCCGGGTCCACAGGAGGTGGCGCCGCATGATTCCGATCGACTGTATTCAGCATCTGTCGGCAGCTCGTTTCGCCGGCCTCTTTCGAGATCAGCCCTTTGTCGATCTGCTGTTTGGTTTCCGTCCGCCGTTCATCGAACTCAGACTTGGAGAGGAGTGCCGGGGCTCCAACCAGCATAGCCGTGGTGGTCGGACATCCAGCGAGAATCAAGGGTAAGAGGCCAAGCAGAAATCGTCGCATCAGCAACCTCACTTTCAAGACTCAACAAGTCACACGGGTGAATTGTGCGCGATCATACGGACCGCATCCATCCAGATCAAGAGTATGGATGCATCGCATATGAGGGTGAAGGTGGCGTGCAACATGGCGCACGAGAACGTCACGAGACTCCAATACCTGCACGCGAGTCCGCGGTTGCTACGGGAGCCGGCGCGCGCTGCTTTCCGTTGATGCAATCTGCTGCCTCGTATTGCCACAGGCGATCGATGCTGTCTTGAAGAGCAACTCATCTCACCCCTTCGACAGCCTTAGTCAGTCATCGAGCAAACTCAAAGGCCGACAAGAAGCCTGCGATCAAAGAGTCCGACTTGACTTGACGCTGCGGTAGCGCGAAGTATCGCAAAGAACCGCAAAGCATCCGCCCATTCAATCGTTCACCCAGTAACTTTTTCGATGAATTCAGGGTCAACCCCCAGTATCTACGGATTTCTTTTTTCATAGAAAAGAACCGCCTATGGAGAAAGGGAGGCGACTCATGGTCACGGCGCGGCACTTACATTCAGTATTTCACTATCGGACACAAGTGTCAGGCCGAACAATAACACTTCATCCACAGCACTCAGTTAGCGGTCCCTTAATAGATGGGAAGCCCTACATGAGATCCGACATTGCCACCCTTTCAATTCGTTAGTACAAAATGGACCGTTGAGTCGGCACCGGAACATTTGAATCGTTTCTATTTAGCACGTTGATACAACCGATGGAGGAGGGTAATGAAACCTGAACATGAATTCTTCAGTTCCGGCGCCCCTTCGTCAGATCGGGGGAAAGAAGTTGATCATAAAATACTGAGAGTGATACAGCACATGGACGATAAGCTGGGAGTGGGGCCTGAGGTGACCAGGCGAAGCCTCAAGAAAGAACTCTCTCGTGGGACGGCCTCGAGCGCTTTAAATTATCTCACGTCGAAGGGTGTTACGATAGAGGGTGCCCGTGTCTTAGATCTAGG
>JBBIKN010000145.1:0-7601 GCA_037445435.1 Nitrospira sp.
TCGTGCTCGTCACGTGATGGTTACGTCGGTTTGCGCTCCCGTCGAGCCATACCGGGCCACGCCAAAATCTTAATGGTATTGAGTATCGTTCGAGATGTTGGAAGGAAGAAGGTCAGTCGGTTCGTCCGATTTGTGTCCATTCCTCCAATCGAGCCGGGTTCGAACCGCGCCCCTCGGGCAAGAGGTTCGAGTGAATCGACGATACGTTTCGCCTCCTGCAGTGCTGCCGCCGCCGCATCTTCGCGGGACGCGAAGCTCCCGTGCGGGCACCCCTGGTGGTACGCCCAGCAAGTTTGTCGGAATTCAATGATGCGGTACGGACAATGCCAAGTCCCGTCAGCTTGTCGTCTGGGAGTCAACTCGATCTTGCGATGCTTATAGTACGACATGGTCCTTCCCTCGCGTCTCTAGCCACTCTATCAATACGAACACACGATACTTATCGAGTTTCACATCGCAACCCGGCATATCGGGGCTAAGAGACATGCTCATGGATAGGCAAGATCATCTCATGCTGAGATTACGGTGGTGTTACCGCGTTTTTCATTGTTTGTATCGATTCAGCATACCAGGGGTGGAGGTTGTGTGAAGCTGAATGAGCCGTTCAGCACGTCTCAAAATGTTGTCCATAAAGTGTGCGACCCCGGCGGCACACAGCCCTAAGACAACGGCGTCAGGGTGTGCTTCACCGACCGTTACAATCTCGTCATTGTAGCGGGGAAGCCCCGATCTCCCACTAGGAAAAGCCGCAGTAGCGCGCTTGCCTTCTCCGGCACGTTCCTACTCGAGTCGTCTGCTCCGCCCTTCCCAGATGTACCTCGTTCAGCTCTCGTCCTAATCGGCAGACGTTTCCGAAATCCGTTGACCTCCTGGTGTTGCTTCGGGCGGTTCAGGCGGTTCAGTATGAGTTGCAGCACACTAACCGCGACGGTGGGTAGCATCTCGGCATGGGAACGTTCTCCATAAAAATTGTCTACGGGACCACAGGCGTCCGCGCATATCTTTGAACCACTTGACCGAAGGGAGTGCTTATGAAATGCCCGCAATGTTTGACGGAAAATGACGCATCTGCCGTGAAGTGTTCGGTGTGCGAGCAGGCCTTGGTTCCACAGCAAGTCAACCCTGTGCGGTACACGAGTTTCTATGCCGAGTACTTTGCCTTTCGTGAATTGGTGACCCCGCAGCTCATTAAAGTGATTTATATCGTCGGAGCGTGCTTCATTACCGCAGCAGGGATCCTGTCTATCCTGTCCCCCGAGGCCTTGAACGAGTACGAGACCGGCCCGATTCTCACTCGTCTCGGCGGAATCTTGGTGCTCCTGGTGGGGAATCTGGTGTGGCGCATGATGTGCGAAGGAGCCATTCTGCTCTTTAGCCTCCATGAGCTACTGGTCAGCATTGACACTCGGGCGAAGGTCCTGGTGCTGCAGGGGAGAAGCAACCGACCATGATGCCGCTGCTTCGCGTACTGGTTGCGCGAGGGCGGCGGTCGTTTCTCTCCCGGCCACTCGGGAGGTGGACGACACTCCTCCACGTCGACCCTCTATTTTCCGATGAAGGCTGAACGTACCCAAAAAGATGTGGCCAGAGGTCCTACCGAGCCTTTGATGGCTCAGTCAAAGGACGTGACTCCCTGGCTGCCAAGGCTACTTGAATCGTCCTATACAATTGTTCCACAGCGGCTTCTTTGGTCAAGACAGCGATTGCTCCTGCCCTTCGCATAGCATCCAGGTTCTCTTGAGAAACATTGACGGATAACCCAATGACAATGATGTCCGGCCAATCCGTAGTAATCTTGGCAGTGGCATCGATTCCATTCATGTGTGGCATATTTCTATCCATAACGACGATCGCAGGGTTGAGCCGCCGGACCATGTCGATCACCTCAAGGCCGTTTGCGGCCTCGCCAACCACTTCAATATCGCTATAGTCATCGAGCACCGACCGCAGACCTTGCCGAAGCATGGCATGATCGTCCACGATGAGAACCCGACACGTGGCTCCCATGTGCATAGTCTTCCCGGCAGCCTCCGGAGTCTGAGAACGTGCCGGGACGAGCGTACTGTCGCTTGTTGGTGCAAGACTCTGAGGGAGCGATAGGATTGCGGTAGTGCCTTCTCCGCTGCATGAGTGAATCTCAAAATGCCCACCGAGGGCACACATGCGTTCTCGAATACTGAAAACGCCGAATTTCGGCGAGTTCGCCGTTGTGCCCGACTTCTGGGCGAGCGTGGGATCGAATCCTATCCCTTGGTCTTGCACGGTGATACGCAGCGTTCCATCATCCTGTGTCAGGGCCACGGTCGCTTCCTTCGTTTTCGCATGTTTCGCCGTATTGATGAGCAACTCACGGGTGGACTGAAACAGGAGAATCGCCAGGTCTTCCGGAAGTTGCAGCTCCTCCGGCGTCCCCACCCGGACGGTTACGGTCAGTTCGAATCGTTTCATCTGCTCACCCAGCCACCGAAGCGCGGCGGGCAGCCCGAACTCATGCAGCACAGGCGGGCTCAGTTCCGCCACCAGTTCACGCGTGTAGGCGAGCGCCTCGCTCAGCAGCGTTTCAGCTTGCTGGATCATTTCCAGGGTCTGATCGAACGGTCCTTGCTTCGCTTGGCCGAGTTTCAAGCGGATGAGGACCAGCATCTGGGCGAGATGGTCGTGAAGTTCGGCTGCCAGGCGTTTCCGTTCCCGCTGCTCCGTCAAGGTCAGGCCGGTCGCCAGGGCGCGAAGTTGTTCAGGACTCTGGACAAGTTCACGGGTGCGATCATCCACTCGAGCTTCCATCTCCGCCGCGAGACGTCGCAGAGCCTCTTCCGCTTGCACTCGCTCGGTCACATCAATGGCCGTGCCGCCGATTAAAATATGGTTACTTCCTGGTACCGGTATGGGGAACTTAGTGACGAGCGAATAGTGGATACCATCCGGCTGTTCCAGTCTCTCGACAACTCTAATGGCCGACGATGACGCCACCACACGTTGGTCATTGTGCACAAACTGGTCCGCTTGCTCTGGCGCAAAGATCTCTTTGTCCGTCTTGCCATAGAGCTCTTCGCGGGTCGCTCCGTACGCTTTCAGAGCTTCTTCATTGGCGAAGACATAGCGGCCCGCAGCGTCCTTGATCCATGCCAAACCAGGGAAATGCTTCATGAAACCCGCGAAGCGTGATTCGATTTCTTGCAACGCAGCCTCCGGATTCTTACGTGCGACACTATCGATGGGCGAACGAATCCATCCCTTCACGTACGGCACTTCAGTGATCACTGGTGCAGCACACGAACATGCCTATCTCTCCAGAATCAGCTCTCCAGAATCAGGATCTAGGCGGGCAGACTGTAGTTCGGATTGTAATTTGATGGATCTAGTAGAACCCCTAGTTAGAGCTGAGGGTTGTAGGGGCCTGCGAGATTTACTAGGTACCGTCGCGCTTCGGACCGCCGTAGTATAAGACTATCGATGGGCACGTTCCATAGAAGACTTTCGAATGCCGCACTACAAAGGACTGCAATTGGAAACCATTGCGAACCAACTCGAAGACGGGCGATGGACCTGTCAGTATGTCATCATCGATTACACCGAAACAGTGGTGGCCGGCAATCGAGGACCCGCGGAGGGCACTTATGCCACGCGTGAAGAGGCTGAGGCGTCGGCACTTCGAGAGGGGCGACGTATCATCGATTCACGGGGGCCTATGTCTTAAATCACATGCCCACACGGAAGAGTCCCTGATGCACTGGCGGCGGAGGCACCATGGCGGAATCCAGATATCCCGGACGCTCAATCACACTGAGGTCTCGTCAGCAAGATGACGGGACATGGATGTGTGAGTACACCATCATCGAACACGCCGCCACACCACCACCAAGCGTAACAGGATATGTCATAGGGAGCTTCCTGGCTCGCGACGAGGTCGAAGCGGCCGCTCTGGAAGCCGCACAGGATGAGATCGATTCATGTGGGTTCAGCAGTGGACTGATCCATTGATGTGCCTCAAGCCGACATGGATAGTGGAGACGCTGTCTAATCTGAGCTTCGGTGATCTTATCCGCAGATGGACGGAAAGTTGCGGTTCGCTCATGCATTCAGGATTGCTTTGTCGAGTACCTAGTGATAGCCCTAGTCGACGATTGGAGCTTCCATTAGTACTGTCACTCCGCTGAAATAGGCTGTCCATGAGAGCCTTGGGAAGAAGACATCGACGTGATGAAGACAGTGGAAGCACGATACATTGGAGATGACGAGAGAACCTGCCATCGACATGCGATGCGGCGCCCATTCAATAAACGTTGAATACGTCGGCAAGCTCCGTCCACGATCAGAAACCTTCCATCCCTCGTTCCACTTCCCATCTATTTGTTCCATGGGTTTGAGGACAAAAGTCAGCATCACAGTACACAGTCCAACGCCTAAGCGGAGGTAGTTTCTATGCCTGCTAGTGATCTTCGTGATGTTCATGACATTCCGTTGGGGTCGCATCTTTGTACGTTCTATCGGCAACCCAAAGAATTTCTTCGGGTGACCGCCTCCTTTCTCAAAGCGGGCCTGACCGATCACGAATTGTGTGTCTGGATTCTTCCACCACCATTAACTGTCAAGCAAGCCATTGATGAGCTGTCGCATCACGGCTTAGACGGTCCGGGGTTGCAAGCGACGAAGCAGCTTCAGGTCTTGTCTGCACATGATTGTTGGTTTTCCACGAGCACATTTGATCTGGACGTGGCCTTGAGTCGGCTGGCTTCTTTATCTGCCATGGCCCGTCGACTGGGATATGCGAGCGTCCGTGCAGCGGGCGGTCCTGGGCAGTTTCTCTCCGAGGGACGTCGCCAGGCCTTTATGAGCTATGAGCACCAAGCCACGGACATCATCGCCAAACACCCTAGCATAGGATTATGCCGCTACCTCTCGGCGCAAGGTTTAGCGACCACCGATATGTTTGACATCATGAGCACGCATCCTAAAGCGTTGCTTCGGACGCATGATGGTTGGGCCATCGTCTAACTGACAAATCAGTGCCTGGCCGATGCCAGCGGGGCTCATACTTACCTTCGACCTATCGTTTTCCCTAGGCGTAAATCATAACGAGATATGTTTCTCTAGCCTACAGGATGATCCACCGATCGAAAGGAGCGAGTCATGAACGGTCTTAAATCGTGGGGGTTACTTGTCGGAATGTTGCTGTTGTCCGGTTGCATAACCGAAGCAACGGTGGAACTGACCAAAGCTCCATTCGATGCGACAACGGCGTTGACCAACGGCACATCGGAGGCTGTAGGCGAGGTGCTCGAGCCGACGAAAAAGTTCCTATCCAGCACGACTCCGGGAGCAGTCGCTATCGACCGCTTGACGCGTGCCAGGGAAAAGACGGAACTCTTCGTGGGTTATTCATATGAGCATTTGCGGGCGGAAAGCGCGCAAGGATCCGGCGAACACGTCGCTTCTCTCGCGGTCTTGGCAGGAATTCCTTCGGATCGCCTCTCTCAATTTCAGGAGAAAATGCGCGAGGCCCATCCGACGATGTTTAACGAAACATTCCCGACTCGCGAAGCAAGGCTTCGCGTTGTAAATGCAGCGTGGTCGGAAGGATTTGGGAAACTGGAATCCGACGCGATTAAGCATCGAGAAACCGGCATTTCCGATCTGGACCTGAAGCTTGGGAAGCCTCGGAAATGGACATCGCTTATGTCCATGCGCTGATCCGCGTATCGTATGAGGGTGATGCGCTGGGTTTTCCCACACGATCAGGCATGGAAGGGCTGCGCTCTATTTCTATGGCTTAGCAACAAAGTCTGCTGGCGTGATGATGGCACAGTCTGCATGCTGTTTGAACGATAGAAGATGTCGATCACCGGAAACAATCCACTGTGCTTGACCCACCATCGCGCATTCGACAATGCGATTATCCGGCTCGTCCTTTAGTTGGTAGGTGGAGTGTAGGTCGGAGCAGTAACACGATTGGATGATCTCTACTAGGGCTTGGCGAGACTTCCGTACCCAGCTTCGGTTCTTCAAAAACAGAAAAGGCACTGGAGTCACCCCACGGCTCTAAACCGCGAACCGGACAACGAACCATGCGCTGCGAAAGTGACCTGCGCGATGCCATAACATCTTAACACCTTCTCATGAACTACCCCTCGCGGAAGGGCTGTGCTCGTTCTCGGTCCTTCCGTAGCCGGCCGACCACGCGTGGTTCACAATCAGAGTCTCGGCTTCTTTGCGCGACAAAATGGGATCGAATAGCTTGGCATAACGACTCTGCATCTCCGCATGAAATGAGGTCTGTGACGCAGTCGGCACGCCCGCTAAGACGGCCAGCGAGGTCAGATGTTCGCCGTGGCCCTGCGCAACATCGCCGCTCACACTATCATAGGCATATGCTACGAACCGTTCCAATTGCTGGCGAGCTTTGGCAGGACCGGTGGGCGCGCTGTTGCCGGGTGAGGTGCTCGACGTAATGTCAAATGGGGCTTGAATAGTATCAGTGGTTGGTCCGCAAGAAACTCCGCCCATTAAAAGAATCGGAATGAAGAGGGCCGCGCTGGTTTTCATACAGTCCTCCTTCGATGATGGAGTGCATTGCAAGAAATAAAGCCATACCCCAACGCTAGCATGAGTGCTGATGTGGCAGGGACTAGCCAATGCCCTGGCTGGGACGTGACTGGAGGATGAGGGGTTATAAGACAGGTGAGTGTAATTTGAGTCGGCGGACCATCTCGCAGTAGAACGTATCGGCCAGCCGCTCCAGATTCACGCAATCCGCTTCATTGTAGCCGAGCAGCTGGTCTCTGGCGTTTGCATCACGGCTGTGCCGCCATCGATTCCACAGCAGCACCGCATCATGACCATTCAAACCACGCAAATCCGCTGCCCGAGCAATGTCCAGCTGTGCTTCAATCGTTTTGAGTCCGCCTCGATAGCCGAGCTGCCGGCCGACGAAACACAGGTCAATGTGGGGCTGGTCGAGGGGAAGACCGGGATACTGCGCGAGCAGCATCGGCACATCAAACGTCGTCCCGCAGAACGTCACCAGGAGATCGTACTGGGAGAATTCATCTGCGAGTTGCCGCGGATCCAGTGACTCACCGCGAACGAATGAAGTGAATCGACCATGACCGTAGCACCCCACGACGGTGATCCGTCCGACCGAATCCGTTTCGATGTCCAGGTACACCGCACGTTCACGAAGCCATTCATAGAGCCGCCACTGCTCCCGCCGAGGCAGGGCCACGCCGAAGTATCGAGCATCGTCTTGTGTGTAATGGACGCAGGCTGCAGAGATACCCTCGTCATAGAGGGCCTTCCGGCCTGCACTCATCCCTCGAATAGACGAAACGGCGAGAAAGTCGGACCAGGTTGTAATCCCTTCCCGCCACAGCCGTCGTTCCGTGGTGCGTCCTATCCCCGGGAGTAAGCAGAAGGTGGAAGTGATCACTGACTACATTATCCCCGCACGTCGGTATGGATCTCTACCCTTTAAGGGCATTTCATAAGGGTCGGTCTACTAAATTGTCCGGGCAAAGGATCTTGGGGTGTTCACTGACTAGGACAATGCCTAGCAGCTCTCTCTTGTGAACGAAGGTAAAGGTATACGACCCCTAATGAAGATA
>JBBIKN010000146.1:0-7553 GCA_037445435.1 Nitrospira sp.
GATGAGATGTTCGATCATGGCATAGTTCAGGGAAGACCCTGAAGACCAGGTTCAGAGAGAGAAGGCAGAAGTCATAGATCAACTTTCGAGAACCGTTTTTGGGTCTGGTCGATGGACCGCAAGAGCGCCTTATGGCTTCGGCAGCCCACTACAAGTTTGGCGTCCGAAATCGTGACTGGTCGATAGGGAAGAAGGAAACGTGCTTTCAAGCGGCGGATACGGGCAAGAGACTGGGCCAACCGTCCGGTCGAGATGTCCCCCTGTGCAACAGCCTTATCGACGGCGGTCAGCGCGGCGACGATCCTATTGCGGTCTTTACAGATCAACGGCATGTCACAACCGGCTTGGATGGCTTGTATGGTCGCATCGCCGATCCCGTAGTGATCGATGATCGCGTGCATCTCCAGATCATCCGTCAACACGACCCCGTCGTAGTGCAACTCCTCCCGAAGAAATCTTCCGATGATCGTCGGAGACAGGGTGGCGGGTCGTTTCTCATCCAACGCGTGATAGAGAACGTGGGCCGTCATCATCGTCGCCACACCGCTCGCAACTGCTCGCCGGAATGGAGGAAATTCTATACGCTCCAAGCGCTCGCGCGGTGCCGTCACGATGGGCAACTCCTTGTGCGAGTCCGAGTTGGTATCGCCATGACCAGGAAAATGCTTCCCGCACGCCACGACGCGATTGTCCTGGAGGCCTGCCACTGTGGCCGACCCTAATTCAGACACGACGTCGGGAGTCGTGCCGAATGCTCGATCACCAATCACCGGATTGGCGGGGTTACTGTTCACATCCAGCACCGGAGACATGTTCATATTGATGCCGACGGCCTTGAGCTCTTTCGCGGTCGTTGCCGCTGCGGCATAGGCCAGTTCGGAGGAGTGACATCGCCCCAGGACTTCGCACGGTGGAAAGATTGTAAAGTCTTTCGGCAATCGTGAGACACGCCCGCCTTCTTGATCGATGGAAATGAGGAGAGGGGAGTGCGGACTGCAGCGTTGGAGCTCGTTGGTCAAATCAACGATCTGTGCGATCGATTCAAGATTTCTCGAGAACAGGATGACGCCCCCGGGCCTATATTCGCCGATGAAGGAGGCGAGATCAGCCGAAACGGTGGTGCCATCGAATCCGATCATGAACAGTTGGCCGATCTGGTCGTAAGACATCGTCCAGCCGTCTTTCTCTTGCCCTATAGCGAGCGATTGATGAGGAATTGGATCAACAGTCTGGTCCCGATGCCGGTTGGGCCTTTGGGGATATAGGCCCTTTCACGCTCGCTCCAGTCGGTGCTCGCGATGTCGAGGTGCACCCAGGGCCAGTCCCCGGCGAACTTGCTCAAGAACAGCGCGGCGGTGATCATGCCTCCTCCGCGCCCACCGATGTTCCGCATGTCGGCTACATCACTGCGTAGCTGTTCAAAATATTCTTCCCACAGCGGCATTTCCCATACCCGCTCGCCGGCTTGAAGACCCGCGTGACGAATCGCTCCTTTCAAATTCGTATCCGTGCCGAACATCCCGATCGCGAACTGCCCGAGCGCGACGACACAGGCGCCGGTCAGCGTGGCGATGTCGATCAGTGCTGCGGGCTTGTAACGCGCGGCATAGGACAACCCGTCCGACAGAATCAGCCGGCCTTCAGCATCGGTATTCTGCACCTCGACCGTCTTGCCGGAAAGCGTCTTCACGATATCGCCCGGTTTCATGGCCCCGCCGCCGGGCATATTTTCCGTGGTCGGCAGGATGCTGACCAGATTGAGCGGCAGTTTGAGCCGGGCCGCGGCCCGCATGGCGGCCAGGACTTCGGCGCCTCCTGTCATGTCCGCCTTCATATGTTCCATGTTCTCGGCCGGCTTCAGCGAGATGCCGCCTGTGTCGAAGGTGATGGTCTTGCCGACGAGGACGACGGGACGTTCGTCCTTCTTGCGAGCGCCGCGGTACTCAAGAATGATGAACTTCGGCGGCTCGTGGCTGCCCCGGGCCACGCCGAGAAGCGCGCCCATGCCCAGCTTCTCCATGTCGTTCTGTTCGAGGATCTTCAACACCACACCTGTTTCTTTTGCAATCGCTTTGGCTTCCTGCGCGATTTTCGTCGGCGTCATCACGTTGGACGGATGGTTGCAGAGATCACGAACGAAGACCGTCGCTTCAGCCGTCGCGACACCGCGACGAATCCCTTCGGACAGCTGGCGCAGTGGATCTTTCTGGGGGGCCAGAATGGTCATCGCCTTCACTTCCTTAGCCGTTGGAACATCGCTGCGATAGGCGGTGAATTGATAGCTCCCCAAGATCGCCCCTTCGGTGATGGTCTGACCTACGTCAATGGGGGAGGCTCCATGCGGTACAATGTGCGGCAGCACAACCGTAAAGGTCTCGGCTTTGGCTTGGCGAACTCGTTTGACGGCATGCCCCAACGCCTGTCGGATGTGATCCAAACCCAGCTCTTGTTTCTTCCCCAGGCCGACCAGAATCAACCGTTTCGCCGGAACTTTCCCGTGCGTATGAAACAAGACCACCTCACCGGCCTTCCCTTCGAACTCCTTTGATTGCAGGATCGCGCGGAGCGCCCCACCGAGCGCTCGATCCAGAATCACTCCATCTTCCTGGGGGAGTCCCTCCCCTTCACAAGACAGAAGGACAAGTGCTTCTGTGGTCTGCATGTCGACTCGTCCCTGCTTCGCCTCGACTCGCATCATATTCATTCGATTCTCCTTTGTACGATCAGCAAACGTCATCAGCCGATCGTTGTGATCCTCAGGACATCTCCATCCCGATCGACGGTGAAACGCTTCACACTCCCCGCATATCGGGTGCCCAGATGTGTTTGTGGAGTTGCAACTGAAGGCGAATAGGAAGTCGATCTGCCAGAAGCCATTCGGCCAACTGTCGTGGGTCCAGCGCACCGAATACCGGACTGAAGAGAACCGGACAGCGATCGGTCAACTGAAAGCGATTCACGATGCCTTTCGCCCATTCGTAATCGCTCCGGTCTTGAATGACGAATTTGGCTTCGTCCTGTGGCCTCAACCGTTCCACATTGGGCCAGTGCATCCGGTCCACCATGCCGCTCCCCGGGCACTTCACGTCCAGAATGATACGGACCGATGAGTCGACGACGGTTATATCCATCGCCCCGCTCGTTTCAAGGAGAACCGTGAATTCTTCATGGCATAATCGGTGGAGCAATGTGCCGGTATCCGGTTGTGCTAACGGTTCACCTCCGGTCACTTCCACCAACTGACAATCATAGGATCGCACAGTGTCCAGGATGTCATCGATGGATCGATCCGTTCCGCCAAAGAACGCATATTCCGTATCACACCAGGTGCACCGCAAGGGACAACCGGTCAGACGCACAAACACGCAAGGAAGGCCGGCAAAGGTCGATTCACCTTGAATACTGTGAAAAATTTCGGTGATGCGCATAATCCGTGTGTGTATTTAACCAGTGATTGACGAGACAATTCGTCGCGGGGACGGTTGATCCGATCACCACCAGCAGCTCACCGCCATTTGACAATCGGCCACTTCTTGCGTCGGGCGATGGTAGCCATGCCACGAATCGGATTCACCACTGTCGGATGGCCTACGGCCCTGAGCAGGTCGAGATCACCAGGACTGTCTCCGTACGCATAGCATTGGGACAAATCCAACGTCAGTTCATTGGTCAACCGATCGATGAGTTGGCGTTTCCCCTCTCCATAAGGAAGAGGGGGCACCAGGAAACCCGTATAGAGGCCGTTCTGTTGTTCCAACCGACTGGCAAAACATCGATGAGCTCGAAGTGCATCGGCGACGGGTGCGATCAGGAAATCGATGGACCCCGTCACGAAAATGATGGCATGGCCGGCTCGACGATGCTCGTCGAGCATTCGCATGGCAGTGGGAGAGACACGAGGACAGAGTTCCTCGCGACAAAACTCCTCGCCCAACGGCTGAATCACTTGGGACGGTTTTCCAGCCAGGTACAGCTTCCGCTCGCGAAGCGGGTGCAGGGACAATGCCGGGAAATGTCGCAGGAGCCAAAACGCACTCTCGCGAGCTTCAGGCCATCCGACGAGACCACGTCGCCACAGCCAGCGGAAAAATCTCACCTCGCTTGCTTCACCGGGCAGAATCGTATTGTCCACGTCAAAAAATGCCGCAATCGATGAGGAGAGGCCTCGTTGGTCTGTTCGTGTCAGCATAGGAAATTAGATGCCGATTCTACCGAACGTGCGGTAGATTGACAAGAATTTTACCCTCCTCCTATAATGAACACCCTTTCAATCACAGTCCCGTAGGACGTCTGGGATCATTCGGTGGCCGAAGTGGTGGAATGGCAGACACGCACGTTTGAGGGGCGTGTGGCGAAAGCCGTGCGGGTTCAAGTCCCGCCTTCGGCACCATTTGTTCAACCCACTCTTGTCCTACATACCTTCACTGGTAATTGGACCTGAGGCACCTTCGACGGGGCGCCTACCCCACACGATCGCTGCGAGCTTCAAAAGACTTTTGAACTATGAAGGCAAGTGTGTCGCGGCAGGGCGTGGTCCCGCCGCGGGTCTATCTGGTTGTCCCCAACGTCCGCTCAGCCAGGGACTTCAATCGATACTGAGCCACAATGTGAATGGGTTATGGATCGGTTTACCCCTGCTTTGGACACCAGAGGGCGTGAACTCTCCTATACGGGTCATGCAGAGCAGAGGTCATTTGGATCTAGACTTTCAGCCTTATCTCGTAGGACACTAGGGCCGCTTTGGATGTATTCTGACTAGCCTGAGGGACAAGCGATGAGACGGCCTCGTCCCAAGCCGCTTCCCACCATCCCGTCTGCGATCGATTACCACCCAACATAATACGGCAAGGAGTTGTTCATGAGGTCGACGAGTAACCTTTCAGTGTTAGATCTGCTGCGCAGGCGGGTCGCCGATCTATCGCGTGAACTGGCCGAACGGGACAGCGTGCTGCATGAACGAACGCGGCACCTCCGGGTTGCTCAGTCGTTGGCGCATTTGGGTAGCTGGGATTGGGAAATCGAAAGCGGCGAGGTTCGATGCTCAAACGAGTTGTATCGCATCTTCGGCCGTGAACCGGGGTTACACCACATCACCTTCGAAATCTTTCTATCGACGCTTCTTCCGGAAGATCATGACCGGGTTGTCGCAGCAATGAATGATGCCTTGGGTGGAAAGGCGCCTTACGATGTGGAATATCGAATCGTTCGTCCTCACGGAGAAATACGGACGATTCATTGTTGCGGCGAAGTCCTGCGTGACGACAACGGCAAGCCGTGCCGCATGTCCGGATCCGTTCAGGACATCACCGAGCGGAAACACATCGAGGAGATGTTACGTTCCTCGCAGGAAAAGCTTCGACAAGCCCTCCACGCATCGGGCATTGGATTATGGGACTGGAATACCGAAACGAACGAGGTGGTCTTCTCCGAGGAGGGGAAACGCCAGCTCGGATACGAGCAGACGGAGCTCTCGAACTCTTTCGAGACGTGGGAATCGCTGCTACATCCGGATGACCATGATCGCGCCATAGCCTACATGCAGGGCTACGTGCGTCAACGTCAGGGAGAGTATCGGCAGGAGTTTCGCCTGCGGCACAAGGATGGGACCTACCGATGGATCGAAGCCCGAGCCTCGTTTGTGACGGAAGCGGACGGCAGCCAGATTCGTCTCCTCGGTTCGCACACGGATATTACAGATCGCAAACGGATGGAGGAGACGATACGGGAAAGCGAAGACCGGTACCGGACTCTGGTTGAACTCTCGCCTTCCGGGGTCTTCGTCTTCTGTGAAGAACGGACCGTCTATGTTAACCATACGGGTGCCATCCTCATGGGGGCGAGGGATCCCAAGGAAATTCTCCAACGACCGATGTTCGATTTCATCCATCCTGACTATCATCATGACGTCCGAGAAAATGTGAAACGGTTGCTGAGCGGTGGAGTTTCCATCCATAGCGCTGAACGAATCTATCTCACGAAAGATGGAACACCGATCCCAGTTCAAGTCGAGGCCGCACGGATCACCTGGAACGGTAAACCCGCCATCCTTGGCCTCGTGTCCGACGTCACGGATCGTAAACAAGCGGAGGAGGCATTGCGTGCCAGCGAAGAACGTTTTGCCAAGGCGTTCAAGACCAGTCCCTATCCCGTTGTCATCAGCGAGATAGACACGGGCCGGCTGGTGGAGGTCAATGATGCCGCCTGTCAGCTGTTAGGCTATCGCAAGGAAGAAGTCGAGGGGCGCACCACATTAGAGATAGGAGTCTGGGATTCCGCTGAAGAGCGAGCACGTTTTGTTGACTTATTCAAGCGGGCGGGATCGGTTCGCAACCTCGAGGTGAAACTGCGGAACAAGGAAGGCGAAGTCCGCCAGTTCCTCCTGTCGGCGGAACCGATTGAGTTAAATGGCAAGCAATGTAGTGTGACGGTTGGGGAGGATATTACGGATCGAAAACGAGCTGAAATCGAGTTGCGCCGAGCCCATGCCTTTTTGCGGCAGGTGATCGATAGCGATCCGAACCTCATCTTTGCCAAGGATCGAGAAGGACGGTTTACGTTGGTGAACAAAGCCCTTGCCGATTGCTATGGCACAACGGTGGAAGATCTGATCGGCCAGTCAGATGCTGATTTTAATCCCAATTGGGACGAGGTGGAGTTTTTTCGTCAGAAGGATCGCCAGGTCATGGATTCCTTGCAGGAATGCTTTATTGCTGAGGAGAAGATCACGGATTGGTCTGGAAAGACGCGCTGGTTGCAAACCGTCAAACGGCCGATTGTTGACGAACATGGGCGGGCGTATATGGTGCTGGGGGCGGCAACCGACATTACCGAGCGGAAGCAAATGGAAGAGATACTCCTGCAACGGGAACGGGATTTGAGCGCGGCGCTTCAAGAACGAGAACGAATCAGTCAGGATCTCCATGACGGGATTCTTCAGTCGCTGTACGCGGTCGGGTTGGGATTGGAGACATGTAAACCGGTGATCAGACAACAACCGGAACACGTCGCTGAACAACTCATGACGACGCTCGACCGAGCGATTGGTCAACTCAACCAAGTCATGGGAGAGGTCCGCAATTTCATCGTAGGTCTTGAGTCGGACCTCCTGCAAGGGGGTGACTTCCCGACGGCTCTCCGAGCCATGGTCCACACCATGTGCGGTTCTTCTTCGGCCGCGTGTCGAGTGCGGATCGATGACGCAGCTGGGCGTTATATCTCAACCGAACGGGCGCTCCATATCATCCATATCGTGCGGGAGGGCTTGAGTAACTCCCTCCGTCACAGCCAGGCCACACGCATTACCGTGTCATTGCGACAGCTCATTGGGTCCGTCCGTCTGACCATTGCCGACAACGGCATCGGATTCAATCCAAGGTCGGCCCACGGTGTCGGCCATGGATTGGAAAACATGGCGGCGCGAGCTCAAAAAGTCGGCGGCCTGTTTGCCATACGATCGGAGCCTTCTAAAGGAACGAGGATTCTGTTGGATTTTCCGAAGGACGCCGACTCCCCTCAATCGCATGTTTAAGGAAGGTCTGATTTATTCTGAATTT
>JBBIKN010000147.1:0-7522 GCA_037445435.1 Nitrospira sp.
CTAGGCAGCTTTTTCCCCACTCTCGTGAGTAATTTTTTCCTGCTTCGACAATTCTGCAGCCGTTAGAATGGCATCACCGCTGCAGATGTGTCGACGGAGCACTAGCCATATAAATTTCGGTGCAGACACAAAATTGCGTCGCCACATCCGACGGGGTTCAAGAACAAATCGATACCCCCACTCAAGACCGATATCGCGGATCCATTTTGGAGCTCGCGAGTAGGTTCCTGCATAAAAGTCGAACACCGCGCCGATAGAACCGATTACTGGAACATTGAGCTGCCTTCGATTGGCCTCCACCCACTTTTCCTGCTTGGGAGCCGTCATTCCAACCCACAGAACATCAGGCTTGGCATCGTTGATCGCTTTCACCATCCGATGATTTTCCACCTCACTCCAACTTCCAAACGGCGGAGACAAGGCGCCGCAGAGTGTCAGAGATGGAAAATCGCTGGCGAAACGTTTGACAATACGATCCAGAACCTGCTGCGATGATCCAAAAAAGAACACACGCCCACTTCCGCGTTGCTGAAGTGCGTTCAGCACTCCTTGGAAGTAGTCTGTTCCTGTAATTCGTGGGCCGAGTCGCATACCGATGAGACGCGCCATCAACGACGCACCGATTCCGTCAGCCACCACAAGGTCAGCATGCATCAATGCTGAATGGAAATCGGTGTCCTGCTGCGCGACCACGAGTGAATGAGGGTTGGCACAGGCAAACACTCTCTGAGAAATTCTGCGCTCGACGGCATGCATGGACTCTTGGATGATGACTGCAAGGAGCTTCCGGTCAATCGGAATCCCTAGAAGTATTCCGACATCCCGCTTGCCTATATCGACATTCTCTCCCTCGCACGCTGTCGTATTCACGCAGCACCTTCCGTGCAAGACGAGGAAAAGACATCAATCATTCGCTGGATGTGTCGCTCCTTCGTGTATAGAACCTCGTATCTCTTACGGGCACGTGCTCCCATCTTTTTCATATCCTCTGGATGATCCAGTAACCACAGAATGCGATCAGCTAACTGGCGAGGATCACCCACCGGAACCTCTAGACCAGCTTCTCCATCTGGCACCGTGTCACGCAAGCAACCCCGATTGGTAAAGATCACAGGAAGTCCCGCCGCCATCGCCTCGAGAACAACTAAGGGTTGTCCTTCTTGCTGGACTCCAGGGAAAACGAAAATGTCCGCAGAGTCAAACAAAGCTTTTTTCTGTGTACCATCGACTTGCCCAGTGAACGATACCCATGTTTCAAGCTTTTGTTGACAAATGAAGTTCTTTGCCCATTGCTCGTCTTCCACATGCGACCATGGTCCTGCGAATACGAACTCCACATCTTTTCGGTGGTGAACGACGAAGGGAACCGCTTGGAGAAATACTAAAGCACCCTTTAGATGGCTCAATGTGCTGAGATGAAGAAGACGAAATCGGGATCCAGACCGAGGAATGTTCTGACTCACATTGGCACTCGACCAATCAATACCGTTTGACACGACAGCAATTCGCTTGTCATCAATAAGACCCTCGAATTGAGGCTTCAATGATTCACCAAGAACAATGGCTCGCGTGACACATCGAAGGACGGCTTTCACATATATTTTCATGAGCCAGGATCGCCCGAGAAACCACTCCTGGAAATTACCCCCATGCAAGTGTAGGACGATATGACTCCCTCTCAGATACGCCGGCCAGATCAACAAACTGTCCCGTATAAATCCTATCGTTGATTGAGACAGTACTAGATAGCTCACCGCTGGACATATTCTAATCAACATTCTGACTAGCTTTATCCATTGTCGGGTGAAGAGAATCGCATCGTGGAGATCCGGCTTATTGACGTGCTGAATGCCGCGTCGGTCTGCAAGGTCAAGATGTGATATCGAGAAGCGGTCGGCAATGGTCGAATCGAGCAAGAGTCGTATAGCGACGGCTACCCCATGGAAAGGTGGAGGAGTTGGACCGATAATAAGTATTCGTGTCACTTGTTCTGCATCAATGACGTCGATGTTCAGTCAATGCGATGGCTTGGTATCGGCAACTCCGGAGGACTGAGCAGTGATACGCTTGATTAAATCCCCTAGGAGGGCTTTCTCCGAAGGTTCCAATCCCAACACCAACTGGCATCCCAGGTATGCTGCCAATCCCAGCGCACCGACCGTCAGGATGTCCAAGCCATAGGGAGCAGGGCTCAAAATTTGTCTAGCAATGAATATGGTGACCATCATGACTATCCCACCGATGACAGGTTTCACTAGTCGAACGGTAAAAGGGGCAATGTGGTATTTCCTCCACACCTGAAAGACCCTAGTTAGGGTAATGGTCAGAAGAGCTCCGGTGGCAGCCACAGCTGCGCCGACTGTACCAAGGTTTGGAACCAGGATGAGGCTGAGTAAGATTTGGAGAAGCCCAATGACGACTGTATTTAGCATCACCGATGTGGAGTGCCCCCCCATGAGGAGAATGTGGTTCGGTGAAGAAGCCATGCTGCTCACCAAGTGTCCGGTCGTCAGTATGGCCAAGAGAATCCCTCCTTCGCGAAATGCATCGCCAAATGACCCTAAGATCGGATCGGCCAACATGTTGAGTAAAACCCATAGGGGAACCGTAAAGAGGACAACCAACCGCGAAAGCGACTGATACACGTTCTTCAGTTGCCCTCCATCATTCAGCGTCAATACTCGCGCAATAAATGGCGCGAAGGCCGTCTCAAAAGCACCAAGTACCAAGGTGATAATCCCGGCGGTCTGGAGGCAGGCTAAGTACACCCCAATTTCTTGCGCACTTACCCAATATCCAAGAATGAGAATGTCTGACCTTGGAGCAATAACACCGAAAATATTCGATATGGCAACCGGCGAGCAGAACAATACGAACTCCTGAAATCGTGACGGCTTTACGGCATCCGTCTTGGTATCGGCAATCAACGACTCAGCCTGCAAACATCTGATAGCCATGTAAGTGCCAACCGCAATCACAAAACAAATTGCGGCTACTGCTCCCAGGAGGCGGTAGCCCATGAAGAGAGTGGTTGCAGCCAGAACTATTTTGCCTACGGGTTCCCACACATATTTGATTAGAATTGTGGGCCTTATGGTCTGGAAAGCTTGGAGCGTGTTCACGAGGACTGTCGTACTGGCGGCAAACGGAATTGCGATGGCAAACAGGATGAGGACCGGCTTCAGTTCGGGCTTGCCATAGAGGTAGTGAGAAATCGGCGTGGCTCCAACAGCCAGCATCGCTCCAATGAGCATACTGCTGGCCAAGGTAATTTTGAGGGCCACCTTGGCAGTATCATATGCATAGATACGTTCTTTACGCGCCAGGAACTCCGACACAAACTTGATCACTCCTGTGGCGGTGCCTAGCGGAGCTACTTGGCTGAGGATGTTAAAATACGTTACCCCGATCGCATATAATCCAAATTCGACAGGGCCAAGCGCTCGCGCAAGACCGATCGAGAATAGGTAATTCAAAGCATTTCCCGATCCCGAAGCAATGAACATCGCTCCTCCACCCAACACCGCTTTATTCAACTCTGGCGGTGAACCATCCTGGGGTGGGACGGAAACATACCGTCGTTGGGTTTGTGTGGTATCCGGATCGTGTCTAGAGATAAGTACCGATCGATTCATGTCAGGAAGCTTCGGATCAGACGAGAATTTCGGAGCTTACATCGGTTTGTGCCAGATCGTCGTCTGCTTTTCGTGGAAGTGGTAGGGAGTTGCGCCATAGAAGCTCGCGAAACTCCATCCCATTCGCTTGAAGAGGTCGAAGGTCGGTTTATAGCGTTCTCTTTCTGAATCATCCAGAACGAGCATTCCGCCCGGCTTCAGTTGGGCAACTGCCGCCGCAGCAGCCTCGTTTCGAAAGACATCATCCACAACAACGATGTCATATAACCCTGCCTTCCCCCGCCCTGCCTGGACATATCGTTGAATATGCGGCACCAACTGTATGGCATCGGACTTTGCCGTGATTTCCTCTTCTGTCGTTCCTGTAAATCCCATAAATGGAATCAATTCGACATTCGTCATAGCATGCTTTGAAAGGGCGTGCTTCACTTCCGCAATCCAATGGGTTGAGCGTTCAATCGAAGTTACCTGAGTAATCCGCTGCGCCCACCAGATCGTGGAATAACCACTGCCAAACTCCAGGACGTGCATATCGGGTGAGATATGCTTGTCGAGGTAGTTGATAGACGGAAATGAAAACCATGGGTAGATATTTTCTAGGGGAACCGTTTTGAGATGCGAGGTAGTGACTGTCTGGATCCACGTATGACGAGCATCGCTGGACAAAAGCCCAAATGCGGCCTTCATTCGCGGCCAAGTTAAGTAAAAAGCAAGGTTGCTGGTTCTATGGAGCAACGACATACGATCTTCGAATGACCATCAAGTAATCCACAGGCATGCCCTCCGGAAGATGGGGAATACCTATCTGATTTCCACAATAGGCGCCGTGAGCTTCATGCCTTGACTCGAACGTGTTGAAGTAGCTAGACCGCGACGCCAATAAGGCGTGGCGGGCGTTCGGAATACACCGGTCTGTAAAGAGGAAATTTGGTCATCAGTCAGCCGACCATAGAGGTAAAGTCCCACCCCGTTGCCAGCTTGATAGCTTCGTGCGCCATTGAGCAGTTGCTCTACATGTGCTCCGGAGCGAGATGTAGCGCTGGCATTTGTGCCATCCGGACGGTCGTAATTTCCACACAACACCACTAAAGCTTCAGGCCGCCGCATTTTCTGCTGATAAATCTTCAACTCCCCCCAGTTTGGGCTTGCTTCGTAATGCATCATGTAGACAACATCGACAAGACCATCATCCGCCCACCGAATGCTGTTTCGCCCCTGCACTTCATCGACGCGATGACCTGGGTGAGCATCGACGCTGATGACGATAGCAGGCTTAACTGCCCGAGCTCTCAGGGAAACATTGCTTACGATATCGGTCACAGCCGCTTCCTGCCAAGTAAAGAGTTCCTTAAGCGTCAAAGTTGGAATCATGCGCAACCTGGAGTCAACAAGAAGATCTCTACCAGTGAGCTTCTTGTAATCTGCGATGCAGGAACTGCTCTCACACACACCCCCGGCCCGAATGTAGTCAAGGTTGACACCGTGGATGTCATAGTTGCGAACAACCTCCAATATGAGATCTGTCACGAACATTCTGAATGTTTCTTTATGAACGTCAAAGGACTCCGGCGGGGTGCCGTTATCATAGAATTGCGTAAAGAAATCCCGATCACGTCTGACGACCGTGAACCATGGATGCACTTCGATCTCGAAACGTCTGGCTGTTTCAACAAGATAGCCCAAAGGATCATAATCCAGCACTGAAGGCAACTTGGGATCCCATGGAGCTATCTGAGATGGCCATGTCGTTCCTCTTCCGTGCCAAACACATGGCATGAACACATTGAACCCGGCCGCCTTGATACGACTACACACCCGTTCAGCTCCTCTCCTGTCAGCCCAATGAAGTCCCTCATCAAAGATGGCCCGACTTTCCTGCATCGGTACTAGTGTAGCCCCCTCACACCAGGTCCCAAACTTCAGATTGGCAATAGCGATTCCTCCTGCCAACTTCAAGAGGTTACGCCGTGTGATTGAGTGTGTTTTCATGCTCATTCCATTTCGATGATCGGGTAACGTCGTGGTGGCCTAGAGTTCATGCTATCCGACAAGATAAAGGGTACCGCCTGAGACCTCACTACGGAAACAGCCTCGGCTGAAACCTCGGCAAGGGTGTGAGACTTTATTGCTAGGCCGATCATTCCAAACACAAAGATGCCACTTGACGTTACATAGTCAATTGCATTGTCCGTCGCCATGAATATGAAATACACGAGAATCATACCCAAAGCAGCGAGTGCATACTTCTTCTCGTCTAAGTCGGAGCTTTTTTTGTATCGAATCCACAGCCTACTGAAATAAGAGAAAAGTGCAAACACAAACAGTAAAAACCCACAAATTCCCAGTTCGGCCAGGATGCGCACATATTCCGAATGAATTGCGTTTAGTCCAAGAAAAGGATGCGTATATAAATAGTGCTGCGTGGTGCCGATCCCCGATCCAAATAGCGGATCGGCGAAAAAGAACTGCTCCAGCACATTGCTCCATGCTTCAAAACGACCCGAACCATGCACATGGTCTAATGCGGTTGAAGGATTATTCAGGATCGTATCCGCTGAAGGAATGATTCCTCCTTTGAACATGCGATATCGCAGAGAGTCGTTGAAGAGAAAGATTGCCGGCAGTGCGACTATCCCGCTCAACGGCAGAAAGTATTTAGGGATGCCACGAGAAGATACGAACAGCATCAGTGCAAATCCTGCGAACAGTCCAATAATCGTATTCCGCGTAAATCCAGCTGCCGCAGCGCCTGCAAAGCAAACCGTCAACAAGAGGTGCGTTCGTGATCGTGATTGAAGCAAAGCGGAGAAAGCCAACATGGACAATATAGCCAAGTGGGCACTTGAGGGCGCGGGTCCCAGACCTGGGACGCCCAGCCCGCTTTTTCCCTCGAATCTGTATCCCAACAACCAGTATGAGAGCTCGACGAGGACGGTCAGCATCCCGGTGATAAGCATGACCCGTTCAATATGATGAATTTGCTCCATTCTTGACACTACCGTGAGGATCAGCAAAAGGAAGATAAAGGGACCAGCCAATTTTGCGATCATCCGCAGGCCAAAGATGAGCGAAGGAGCCCACAACAGAGTTCCCACGGCAAATAGGAGGAAGACCACATGGAATTTAAATCGCATGATGTAGTTCGTTGTTTGTCGAACATTGATCACAACGAGAAGTGCGGCAGCCATCAAAATCCCGAGGAGTCTGATGGAATGCAAATCTAGTCTCTCCATGTCACCTGTTAACCGGCCTTCTTTCCCGAAGTCCAACGGAGCAACACCGATAAGAAACGAAAAGTCTATGAGTACTGCTGGCCAAACCAGAGCAAGACATATCGGCATGACGGTCAAGAGTAAGGTTAGTACAACTATCATATCTCAGAGAAATGCCAGCGGACTGCTCTCGTCAATAGCTCCACACTCGATGATCGACCCTAGGGGCTTAGAGTAAAGATCTTAGAGGTAGCCTGAAGAAATCTATCTACAGACCGATCAAGACTGAGCTTGTCAGCTTGTGCTAGCGCACTTTTGCGCAGGTGATCAAGACCAGCTGGATGGTTCAGAATGTGTTGAATCGCTCCCGAGAGCGCCGATTCGTGATGATCAGTAATCACACCACTGTTATTTGAAAGATACTCAATTTCTGGGCCATGTCCAGGAGCAGATGTCGTGATCATCGGAAGCCCCAATGCAAATCCGTGCACGATAGCCAATCCCACCATGCTTGGAAGCACCATCAGATCGGCCAGCGCAAAATAGGCCACCGTATCCTTTACATCGACGATCTCTCCGAGGAAATGTACGTCTTGAAGTTCAAGTTCCTTGGCCGACCGCTGGAGCCTGTCGCGCTCTTCGCCATCTCCAATGATGAGAAGCGCGACGTTCGAG
>JBBIKN010000148.1:0-2144 GCA_037445435.1 Nitrospira sp.
TTAGCTATGTGGTTTGCATTTGTCATCGCGGGAATGATTCTGACGATATTAATGCCTCGGATCGTCTTGGAGTCGCGCAGCATCGGAGCCAACCAGGACGAGCGCATTCCCACACATCAAAGGTTACACGAGGGGTCGGGTCCGATGATCCTAATTGAAAAAGAGGCGTGAATCGCATCATCATCTAGTTCACGACACCTACAAGGAGGTTGCCATGAAACCAGTACGATTGCTCTCGTTGGCTCTAGGGTTGCTGCTGACAGGCACGGCTCAGACGTCGGCGGAAATTCTGGCCCTGATCAACTATGAAAGTAAGCCCAATCAACCGGTGAGACGAGAAGGGATCGCCATCATGGACATCGATCCTGAGTCTGTCGACTTCGGAAAGATTTTGATGGAGATTCCGCTTCCTTCCGATCTCGTGGCTCACCATATTTTCTTTAATCGGGATCGCACCAAAGCCTACGTCACGGCCTTAGGGAGAAGCGTCCTGCACGTCCTGGACCTCACAAAGTTTCCTTACCGGCTCCGCGCCATTGATGTGCCAGACTGTCAGGTCGGTGAGGATCTGGTCGTATCAGAAGATAACCGAACCTGGTATCTCACCTGTATGGGCTCGAGCACGGTGATCATGGGAGACGCCCGTGTGGACAAGCCGATCAGGACGATCAGCGCCGCTGAGCCGGCCGTGGCGACGATCTTGTATCCGCACGGCATCGCGATTCACAACGGCATCGATCGCGTGCTCGTCACCAGTACGGTGAAGCCGGATATGTCCGACCAGGGCGACTCGGTCACCGTGCTGGAAGCGCGTACCGGCAAGGTGCTGTCGACACATAAAATCGGATCGAAACCGGCTCCGGCCAAATCGGCACCGGTTGAGATCATGTTCAGCCCCAATGCCGATCCTCCGGTCGTGCACATCACCAATATGTTGGAAGGCACTCTGTGGGCTGGGGTTTGGGATCCCAAGAACAAAGCTTTTGCGTTCCATCAGATCGATGACTTCGAGCCACGGCAACAGGGCATGCCGCTGGAAATGCTCTATAACGCGAAGGGAGACCGCCTCTTCGTCACCACGGCCAAACCGGGGTTCGTGAATCTGTACGACAACAGTGATCCGCGTCAACCGAAATTCCTCAAGACGATTGCGGCTGCGGCCGGAGCACACCACAGCGTGCTGTCGCCCGATGAACGGTACCTGTTCGTCCAGAACAGCCTGCTCAATCTGGAGGGGATGAGCGACGGATCCATTACCGTGATCGACCTGAAACAGGACAAAGTTCTGGGGAGTATCGATACGCTGAAGGCACAGGGATTCAATCCCAACTGCATCATGCTGCTGCCGAACCATTTTCAGCCGGGCGGCTTGAGGACCAACCTGATCGTCGAGTGAATCGTTGGTGAGGTCAGGTCGAAGTCGAACAGGGACCAGTATCTCACCAGTGCTAGTATGACGATGCCGGTACCGGTTCAACTACGCATGCCGAAAGACATATCTCGCGCTTCAGCAATTCTCACGTTGAGACCGCTGGCGTGAACCATATATGGTAGGAGATCAAGGAGTCCTTCAAAATGCCATTGACGACCTATAATCACGTCTCGATTCCCTCCTTCATGTACGGCACAGCGTGGAAAAAAGAAGCCACAACCAAGCTGGTGCTGCAAGCGGTGGAAGCGGGCTTCACGGCTATCGATACGGCGAATCAACTCGTCCATTACGATGAAGCACGGGTCGGGGAGGCGCTGCTTCAACTGGGCAAGCAAGGCACCACCCGCGACAAGTTATTTCTGCAAACGAAGTTCACGCCGATCAACGGCCAGGATCATCGTCTTCCGTACGATCCGACAGCGAGCATCACGAAGCAGGTGCAACAATCCTTTGAGAGTTCATTGCAGCACCTGCATACGGACTATCTCGACTCGTACGTGTTGCATGGGCCCTATTCGAGGCGAGGCTTAGGTGCCGAGGACTGGGAAGTCTGGGCCGCGATCGAATCCCTCTATGAAGCCGGAAAGACCAAGATCATCGGGGTGAGCAATGTCACCGCCGATCAGCTGACCTTGCTCTGTACAAAAGCCAAGCATAAGCCGATGGTCGTGCAGAACCGCTGCTATGCGGCCTTCGGGTGGGATAAAGAAGT
>JBBIKN010000148.1:2244-7451 GCA_037445435.1 Nitrospira sp.
CACGATCCTGCCCGGTGGGTCGAATTTCAACGCCGCTACCATGCCGAATTGAAGAAGCGAACAGGGTTAGTGGCGGAGCTAAAGATTCGGGCCAAGAAGGGAACCGTGACGCTGCTCTACTCCGCCAAGGATGAACAGCACAACCAGGCCGTCGCGCTCAGGAACTTCCTACTGAAGTAGAAGGACCGCAGGTGGCGGCTATGAAACGACGGAAGCGCCGTACTCTGCTATCCCTTGACCCAGTCAGAGGCCTCACAGATAATGAATCCGTATCTATCAGGGAAGGAAGGTGACAATGGCGACAGCGCTGAAAATGGAAGTGAGTCCGGAAACGATCATCCGGGCGGTAAAGGGCATGAAGAAAACGGCACGGCTGGCCTTTTTGGAAGACCTGATCGCCGCCACCTCGCCGGAGTACCTGCAGAGTATCCGCGATGCTCGCCGAGACTATAAGGCAGGCCGTGTGAAGTCTCACGCCAATGTATTCGGCCGGTGAAATACCAGCTGGTCTATACCCATCATTCTATCAAAGAATCGATGCGCTCGATCCAAGCGTGAAGCAGCGTATCGGGAAAACGCTCCAACGATACGAACAGAATCCTTTGACCTATGCCGAACCACTGAAGCAATCCGATCTCGGCTCGTATCGGTTTCGCATCGGAGACTACCGTGTGGTATTTGATCTTGATGGTGAAAAGATCGTCGTCTTACGGGTCGGGCACCGACGAGACATTTACAAACGATAAGCCGTGTCCGTTAGCTAGCGATCCCTCTGGAATCGGTAAATATGGCGTCTGCCTGGAGAGGATGGGTGTGAGACCGATACGCACTCCTCCGCCATGCACGGTTCAAGGTCCGACCACAGCGTCCTCCGCGGGTAGATAATGAAACCCGTCGTTCAATTGGAACGGACTGGTTGCGGAATTGCTGCGGTGGCAGCAGTAGCCGGCGTGTCCTATCGGAAAGCTCAACGGACCGCGAATCGCCTCGGCATTTTCGCAACGGATCGTCGGTTGTGGTCTGAGACGGCTCACGTGCGCCGCCTTCTTCGAAACTATCAATTACGCCCAGATTCGACAGAGCGGCCCTTTCGTTCCTGGGACAGTCTGCCTGATCTGGCCTTGCTTGCGATCAAGTGGCATCGTGAATATGGACAGCCATGTTGGCACTGGGTCGTGTTCGTGCGTGATCGAGCGGGAGAACGGGTCCTCGATTCAAAGCGATCGCTCACTCGTCATGTGAGGACGGATTTCGGAAGAATGAAGCCGAAGTGGTATATGGCAGTGGCAAAAAAGAAGAGATCGTCTGCGTCGGACATTCTGTCTGGACTCCACACCTAAGTTCCTCTATCTCTTCTTATCGGTTGCGTCCACTCCCGACCGTCTTCGTCTATAGGGATGAGTAGCGGAATATCCGTAGCTCGATAGAACAGAAAGGGAGGGTTCGATCATGGATGAATTGTCAACCTTAACAATCTGGTTTTCGTCGTATATCGCAGGCATGATACTCACGTTGCTCATGCCGAAGCTCTTCTCAGAACCATCTCGGATAGAGGCGAAGCAGGATGATGTGGTACGCATGTTTTCTTACGACCGATCAGCAGGGAAAAGAACATTGGCCGATGGGGTATGCTGCGATCGGTCACGTGAGGGCCCGGACCTTCAGCCATGCTGTGTACCTTCGGCCTAGTCGGGGTTCCATCTGAGCCGTTGTGCTGGTAGGTCACGCGCTAAGAAGGGGAGAGGAGATGGGCGACTCCTCTCGTGCTTCTTGGATCGCTGTCTGTGATGATGGATGATGCGCGTGGTTTATCGGCGGACAGGGAGGCTTGCTCGCCACCCTTCAAGTAGACGGGTACGTCGCAAGACTGAGTGATGGCTATCGGAAAGAAACCGAGGATACGATGCCCTTGGGCCGGTGACAGGCCCCACATGACCCGCTATCACGACGGGGAGTGGGGGAGGCCGGTACATGATGATCGCCGGCTCTTTGAAATGTTGCTGCTCGAAGGGGCGCAGGCCGGCCTCACCTGGGACACCATTTTAAAGCGCCGCGAGAACTATCGAAAGGCTTTTGCCGGGTTTGATCCGACTAAAGTGGCCAAGTTCACAGCAAACAGGAAGAAACAGTTACTAAACGATCCCGGCATCATCCGCAATCGGTTGAAGATCGATGCAACAGTGACGAATGCACAGGCTTTCCTGGCTGTGCAGAAAGAATTCGGATCCTTTGATCGATATGTCTGGCAATTTGTCGGCGGGAAACCAAAGCTGAATCGCCGGCGAACGATGGCCGACGTCCCGGCCACGAGTCCGGAGAGCGATGCGCTTTCAAAGGATCTGAAGAAACGCGGGTTCCGTTTCGTGGGAAGCACGATCATCTATGCCTTCATGCAGGCAGTGGGTATGGTGGATGACCATCTCAACGGTTGTTTTGCCAAGACACGAGTGCCAGTCAGATAGGTACGTGTACGGGAGTTGTCCTCTTCCTGCTCATTCTTGCGTCCTTTTCGAACCTCCTCCGTCTATAGAGGTGAGTGCGGAATGATCCGACGCTCAACCCAAAGGAGGTTCTGCCATGCGTCCCCATATTTCGCTCGATGTGCTTGATGTCGCTAAGTCGGTGACGTTCTATGAAAAAGTATTCGGGGTGTCGCCGCAGAAGCAGGTGGCGGACTATGCGAAGTTCGACTTGAAGAACCCGGCGCTGAACTTTTCGCTGGTGTCTTCAACCGGCGAAGTGAGTGCCGTGGACCACTTGGGGATCGAGGTCGAGACGGTCGAAGAAATCGCCGAGTGGAAGGCCCGGTTGCAACGTGAAGGAATACTTGAACGAGTCGAGGACAACATCGCCTGTTGCTTTGCTCGGCAAGATAAGCTTTGGTTTACTGATCCGGACGGCAATGCGTGGGAAATCTTTACCGTTCATGAGCAGTTGGAGGTCGCGGGACGACTGAGTCAAACAGGCTGCTGCGTGCCGAAGAAGGCAGGTGCTCATGAGCCGGCCACTTGCGGTGTCTGAGCCGGGGCAGTACCCTATGGACGGCTATACCGGAGAAGCCATGATGGCGAAGACAACGGAAGAACTCTGGCGACTCGTGCATGACGGCCTCCGTGCGTTCATCGCCAAGCGGGTGAACGATCACGGGCATGTCGATGATATTCTGCAGGACGTGTTTGTGCGGGTCCATCGGCAGATGGACCCGGTCAACGATCCGCGCCGGTTGGTCCCCTGGATCTATCAAATCACGCGAAATGCGATCATCGACCATTATCGGAAGCCGGGAAGACAGCGAGAGGTCCTGGCTGGCTTGAGCTCAGGGCTTGAAGTATTGAACGAAGTTCCTATGACCTTTGAAACGACCGTCGATGCTGCGGAGCTTCGTGCAGAACTCGCCGGTTGTCTTCGCCCCATGATTGACCAATTGTCCCAGGACTATCGGGACGCGATCACGCTCGTCGAACTCAAAGGGCTGACGCAACAAGCCGCGGCTAAGCAGATGGGCATTTCATTGTCCGGTATGAAATCCCGGGTTCAGCGAGGGCGAGCGCGGCTCAAACAAATGCTCGACGACTGCTGCCTGATTGAGCTTGATCGCCGCGGAGGCGTGGTCGAGTATCGCACCCGCGCGTCAGGTTGTGATTCCTGCGCCACTGATCACGAACACATCGGAAATGAACCGATGAAGACTTAGCAGATGGGTACCCTCTGCTGAGAGGATACCCATCGTACCCATCGAGATGAGGCAAGGTCTAGCTGAGAGGGTGAACCACGCCGGCAAACCTCAAGAGATCGGTGATCTCGAAATCGCCGGGCTTAGCGGACGGCAAGGTGGGCTTCCAGTTCTTGTCGACGACCAAATACGAGTCCTTATCGGCTTTGAGTAGACCGATGAACACCTCGCCGACGATACGACCTCCGACCGGCCCCAGCCGCAGGCCATTCTCAAATACTTCCGCTTCCTTGAGGATGTAGTACCAAAGTGGTGTACTTCGATCCATACCGAAGGGGGCCAATTCGACAAGCTGTGTCGGGCTCAATACTGGAACGCCCATCACTCTAGCGATCACTTGACCGGAGGGAATACCGAAGTTCACATGCCGCATGAGATTACGGGATGCCAGCGACTGGATGCCATCAGACGGCAAGCCTGGAGCCACCCCTTTTGATCCTGGGAGGAGCATCAGAGGGGTCGAGAGTTTGCCGTCAATCCGTTTATTCGGGCGGGAATTTCCATCACCGAAATCGAAAAAGGTCTGCCAATCAACAAATCGTCGTGCACCCCGCTTCCCGCCTCTCAAGTCATCGGGATTTGGATCATTGGGATCGAGGTTATCGTCGAAGATGAAGGCGAAGAACGGAGAACCGCCGTCTGGACCGAAGTTAAGGCGATAACTGGGACGAACTTGCGAATGGCCGAATCGGTAGGCGGCCACGGCGAATTCTACCGGGATCAACGGCTCTCGTCTCGGGCTGCGAAAGAGTGAATCTTGGGTTCGGTCGTGGACTCTGTAGAACCGAGGACCATTCCGCAGGAGTTCATCCACCAAACCTTGTCCGATGGTCATCGGCAAGAACTCGTTGACGATGATCCATTGATAATGCCATGTCACCTGACGGCGAGCTTCGTTGAAAATATCCCTGGCTGAACGATGGGCCTGTGCCGGATCGGCACGCAATCGATCGACGACGGCGTTGTGAAACTTCAACATGGCCAGGTGAAACTGACTGATCAGGACATTTTCATCGTTCCGGCTGTCAGCGATGATCGCGTTGTTGTAGGAATCACGCGGGAGATCGTATCGCACCACGCCTTTTCGGGACACTTGCTCGGATCCGGGAATAGCTTCGACACGAAATTTGATGTCGCCGGAACTCATGTCGTAGAGTTCAGGTGATCCGTCCGGACCATGACCGTACACACTGTCGAGGTCGAATTCGGCCGTGCGAAAATTTGTGGTGCGCCTGGGCTGAGTGTGCTCAAGAATCGGAGCCTTCAGTGCCAGTGTGAGATCATGGTCCAAAAACTGTCCAAAGAAGGTGACACCGGCTGTCATGTTCGGATTATCAGGATTGTTCGGACTGTGGACACCGGGATTGACGATTGATTGGACCGGATCAGTCAGTAGATCCAAGGCGTCGATGATGCCCCCTTTGGCACCCAGCTTTTTAGCTTGCTCCCGTGCTTCATCGGTCGGTGGAGCGTA
>JBBIKN010000149.1:0-7408 GCA_037445435.1 Nitrospira sp.
ATCAAACGGAGAACGATTTCAGATATGCAGCGCGCTCGCTTACTGCACGATCTGAAACCAATCCCCAAAAGACCAGCAAAAATCATCGCCGTTATGGGGGATGAAGAAGCAGGCAGGTTTGCTAGACAAATTTCGGATATTCTAAAAGAAGCCGGATGGGACGATGCACACGTTAGCCGGGGCATTTTTAGCGGAAGTATCAATAGTTTCGAAATCAGGATTCGAGAGCGGGAGAAGGTCCCCATATTTGCCTTACAAATTGCCCAAGCGTTTGATTCGATCAGATTTGAGCCGATCATCGTTGTCGATCGATCGGTGGCGGAAGGGGCAATAGAAATCGTTGTTGGCGGGAAGCCAGAGTCCGAATAGACTTTTAACTTTCTTCTATCCACTCCTGCTCAACGCCGGCGTACCGGCGCCGGATCTCTTCCAGTTGCCTCGTGGATCTCGGCCTGCACCGCAGTCAAGGCCCCGGCAGTTCGACCTTGGGCTGGTGCATGTGCGCAATGATCGCCGTGGTGATTCCAACCCCTTGTATCCACTTCCACGACGACCTTTGGAATCTCCATCTACTCCGTCTGCACCGTGCTAACTTCGTCGGGCTCGACGGCCTTCGGCTGCGAGCTGTGCGGGATCATTGCCTTGAGCGTTTCGATCAGCATGTTCGACTCGGCCGCGTCTGTTGCTAAGGGGCGGCCGTCCGGCGTGACCTCGCTTTGGTCACACTGCGACAGAGAGTAATCACGACATGGGCCGTCGCTTGATTGCGGATCTTCATCGAGATGGTGGATCTTGTCGAGCTGCTCCTTCGTCTACAGTTCCTCAGGTGTCCTTAATCGTTGGCACTCGTCAATCAGGGAATGGGCAAGAGATCGGTGGATGCTTGACGGGTGACGGGTAAGGCTTTATCGTCGCACGCATGAGTGTGGAAGAGATCCTCTTCCTGGCGATCAACGGATTAGCCGGTCAGTCGGCGGCTGCTGATCACTTCTTTCTTCAACTCGGAAATCGCAGCATGCTCTATTTGCCTGGAGCTTGCGCCATTGCCTATTGGATTTGGAGTAACCGGCGGGAGGCCTTGTTGGGGGGGCCGGTTCTGGGAGCAGCGGTTGGACTGTCCGACTTTTTTGGAGGACAGCTCAAATGGGTGTTTGAACGAGTAAGACCGTGCCGGGCCCTGAGCGAAGCCGTCAAAATCGAGCCGAACGGATGTGGAGCCCTATTTAGTTTTCCGTCGAATCACGCCGCCAATACTGCCGCTATCGCCTCGTTCTTGCAGGTTCTCTATCCCAAGTCAGGTTGGGTTACCTGGCCGGTGGTCGCACTCATTGGATTCGCGAGGGTGTATGTCGGAGCGCATTATGTGGGCGACGTGCTTGGTGGGTGGGTCCTTGGAGGGATACTGGGTGGAGGGGCAGCTTGGGCACTGCTTCGATGGCCACGATTTAGGAATAAGTTGGCACCGGTTTCAGCGTTGACCAAAGAAGTGGAAGTAAGGTCATAGGGATGAGGCAGATGGCATCGACCTCTCAACCGTCGTTAAGAGAGCGTTCTTCAGACTATCTACGTCGTACCCCCGTCCAATCAATACTAGTGCAGGTTTCGGCTCGTCCAACAAAGTGATCGGCGTAATCGTTACCTGTCCGGGCGGCGCATACTGGAATTCCTGCAGCTCCGGTTCATTTACAAATCGAAAATAGCCTTTCGCCCGCTCGAGTTCTTTGGGGAACATCTTGATCCAAGCCAGGAATCGCCGACGATCCAGTGGACCGGGCAGCGGGACAGTGGTTGCGATGGGATGGTAGGCCGCCCGTTGAGGGGGGCCGAGTTGCGACTTGCTGAACAGCACATTCGTCGGTGCCGCCTGTTTCGTCGATGGATACGGAGCGAGAAGGTCGGCGACGTCCAGCCGCGCGTGCGACGTTTCCCACAGGCGGGCATAGGGGTTTTGTTCCAGAATACCAACGCGGAACCGTTCCCAATGCCCCGGGACATAGAGGTCGCGTTTGTTCAGGATGAGTTCATCGGCGCAGCGGATGGCTTGCGCCGTCACATAGGCGCTGGAATGACTTTCCTCCGTCGAGATCGGATGCAGAAGCGCGATCACTCGTTCAAGAGCAGCCAACCGAGCCGTATAGGCATCGGTCACCGCATCGATCACTTCAGCCGGATCAGCCAGTCCCGAACATTCCAGAATCAGCACATCGGATCCCTGATCGCCCACCAGCTGCGCAATGCCCCATGAAAGATCTTCCTTCGTGTCGCAACAGACACAGCCGCCGGCCAGATTCATGACCTGTTCAGCCAGTGTTCCGGCCCGAGGACCATCGATACTGACTGTCCCGGCTTCGTTCATCAGGACGCCGGCTCGACGACCCTGAGCTTTCCAATGTTCCAGCAGTCGCATCAGCAACGTCGTTTTTCCGGCGCCGAGCGAGCCGCAGAGAATATAAAACGGGACAGGGGCCGACATCATACGCGTCCTCCATCAGACACAAGCTATTGTACCGGGATAGACCTAGAACATGAAGGGCACGGTCAGAAGTTCGGTGCTTCGCTCCACTCCTTGGCGACCTTGGTTCTTACGGCCAGATGGAAGGTGATCGATGCCTCGTATAGCTTGACCATACGGTAAGCTCAGGCTTTTTGAATGGCTATTACAGCGGACTTTGCATCAGAGGCTGAGGCGAAAGACTTTTTCAGCTTCAAGAAGCGCTTTTCCCAGAGATGCCAGCTCGCGAATGCAATGATGAAAACGAGCGAGGTCGTGCCAATATAGAACAGCAGTTGCCCAGGAAGTTTTGAGCCCCAAAGCGTCAGGAACTGGTGGGGATGATAGAGGGTATCGCGCACGAGCGCGCTCAACGGCATGTGAATGAGGTAGATGGCGAAGCTGTATTTACCGAAGGCGCGTAACGGTTTTGACGAAAGGAGTTTTACGAGCCAGTGTTCTGGAGGCAGGGTGCGCACCGCGGCAATGAAGGCGGCGAAGTGTATCGCTACGAACGAGAGGCCGACTGTCAGAATAACCGGGTCCATATTAGAGGCTCCACCGCGCCAGACGGCTAAGCCAAGGCAGACCACTCCCGTGATGATGCAAATCCGTCGAGCAGGCCACAATCCTTGAATACCGCTGGGACCTTCAGCTGCCAGAGCTACAAACGCGCCGGCGGCCAGGACATCGAGTCTTCCGAGAGTGAATACGTAAGTCGATATGGGATTCATGTCGGCCAAGGTCATCGCTGTTTGCACAATGAATGCGGCGGAAAAGATAACAGGACAGATGCGAAGCAATCGTTCGCGGTTGAACGCGTAGACTACCCATGGCCAGAGAATGTAAAACTGCTCTTCGATCGCCAGTGACCAGGTCACATCCAGGAGGCCATGGCCCCAACTTCCGGAGAGTGCAGTCGTATCATTATTGAGATAGAGCCAATCTCACAAGGGATTTGCATCGACCTGAGCCCAACGTACTAACTTCTCCGCCGGAATGAGTCCCGTCGGCAGGTGTGGGATCACGATGAACGTGACGGTCAGTAGTGCGTAGTACAGCGGAAAGATTCGTAAGATCCGATTCGTGTAGAAAGTAAGGAAATACTGTTCCGTTCCTTTGGGCCTGGTAAAGAATACGCGTGATCAGGTAGCCAGACAGGACGAAAAACAGATCGACTCCGCACCATCCAAAGGAGAACACCGTTGAGACCAACGTATCGACGGGAGAAATCGAGGGCAACGATCACAGAAGGTTCAAATGAAATGAAAGCACCAATAGGATGGCCATTCCTCGTATGCCATCCAGGGCAGGAATGTGTCGATTTGCCGCGACCTTTGCGAAAGAAGCAGCACTACTCCGTGACTGAACGCGTCGGGGAGGAGGTCTTGTATCCTTTTCGCCGGACATGTGAGGGGTTTCAAGGACTGTACTCATGTCGGCTACCTTGAGGGAGGTGAAAACAGGGGCACCATACCATATCGATGGCCGTTGAGCCACCTCTGCGACGCGATGAACATTAGGAAACAAGAGCTTGGGAGCGATGTAAAAATGGTTGCATTTAATGTAACATCGGCAAGAAGCGAGTGGAAGTCATGCCGGTGATTCATGCCAGCTGGGGATAAAGACGTTCGGAGTAGGGAAGTAAGCGGACGGCAATGGTAAGGACAAATGGGAATACGAGCAGTACAATATCAGAAATTATGCAATCTCATGCAACTATGGTAAAAGGAATAATGTGGCGGATTCCCTTGATGGGCTCCGGTTCGTATGTGAGAGGAAGGTGTGGGACGAGTGATGCATGGTGCATGAAGACTTGGGAGGATACATGATCGCGTGGTGGCTGCTTGGTGGACTGGTGGCTGTGGCGGTCGGAATCGTCTTGTACAAGGAATGGAAGTGTCGGCGTTGGTTAGCGTCACAGTCTCATTGCGTGATGACCAAAACGGCGGACGGGGAGCTCCTCCAGTTTCTCGTCAGACCGACACGCAGGAGCGGAAGGGACTTCTGACGGTAGCAGGGAACCATGGTTGAGAGGGATGCATAAAACCTTGCGTCCATGCGATAAGGGGAAATGCCGGGGGCTCGTTGGAACAAGAAAGTCCCGATTCCTTGGGTCGACTCCTCAGGCTTCGTCACAGCAGAGCGTCCCTCTTATAGCGAGAATTCATACTCTACGGTAAAGCGCTATCTAGACCGGTCTGTCAGTGTTTCGTGGCAGCACTGCCATCCGAAGCTACGGCCTGTTCGCCTCCACCGAACTCATTGCCGACAGTTTCTGATGAACCCGAATCCAAGATGACTAAGATTTCGTTCGTTGCCGTCACTTCCTTTGTAGAACAATCGGCGAACAGTTCACGCGAATAATCCGACTGACCTGATCAGTCAGCTCAATGGAGCAGTCAAGCGCTAGTACCGCACTGACTGAGCAGACTAAAAATATTGGGTCCCTTC
The DNA here is from genome assembly GCA_037445435.1 of Nitrospira sp. Classification (GTDB taxonomy): domain Bacteria; phylum Nitrospirota; class Nitrospiria; order Nitrospirales; family Nitrospiraceae; genus Nitrospira_D. The sequence goes on from JBBIKN010000149.1 coordinate 4,946, forward strand.
GAAGAGGAAGAGGATTGACAATTCTTCTCACCTAGGATACTGCTCCGGTCAAAAATGTCGAGAAGAATATTTCCACACAGTTTCGATGAGGCACGTCGTCTTCAACAAGGTTCAGCATCCAGGAGATGGCCGTTCCCATGATGTCCCCTGCGCAAAAAGTAAGTTTCATCGTTTGTTAGGAATCAATGATTAGCGATGAAATCTGTCAGTCAAGAGTGCTTCGGTGCAACCTGAGAAAATGTGGCAGCGCAGGCGTCGGATCCGCGACACATGTCGCTTGGACCAGAAACAAACTGAAGAGAGTAGCATTGACCGATCCGTGAAGAAGGAGAGTAGTCGATGAAAACATTGGTCTTAGCCAATCAGAAGGGCGGCGTGGGGAAAACGGCAATTGCCTGCCAGCTTGGGTACTTTCTTGTCGAATACCTCAAGAAACGGGTCTTGATCATTGACTTAGACCATCAGGGCAATACGTCGAAAAACATCACCATGTCGAACCTGGCCACCATCTCGGCGATCACCGCCAATCAACTATTGACCGATCCCGTCACCACTATTGAAGAAGGGAATTTTGTGGTGATTCCGTCGCATGGTGAGCTCCTACGACTCGAAAGACGGGAAGAAGAGCACAACCAATTCGCGACAAATCTCAAACTCTTCCTCAACGAAATGGATGAACGATTTGATGTGGCGATTATTGATACGAACCCCAACCCCGACATTCGCGTGCTGGCCTCGCTCGTGGTGGGCGATTTCGTGCTGTCCCCCATTCAATTGAACCAAGAGGCCGTCGACGGCATTGCGGCGCTGCGGGCACAAGTCCTCAAGATACAAAGCACGCTGAACAAAGATCTCCGATTCATCGGGCTTCTCCCGAATCTTGTGGAGCCCACTCCCTTTCAACGCGCGAATTTTGAACAACTCTGTACGGCTTTTGCCTCGCTCTTCATTCGACTCGATGATGGACGGATGGCCGCTATTCCTTCACGTACGGCCGTGGCTGAAGCCCAAGCGATGGGGGCGCCGATCTGGACCTTGCAAAAAACAAGTTCACGCGATGCGTGGATGCATCTCAAACCAATCTTTCAGAAAGTTGCTCATACGATGGGGGTTACAGAATGAAAAAACCAATCACAGCGACGTTGGATCTCACGGCTCTTGATCGTACCGCACCGGCTCCCGCACCCGATCCGATCGCCAAAGAACGGACCGTAACGGCTGAAGTCTTGGGTCGCCCGCTTCAAATTCCAGTCAAGGACATTGATGAAGATCCCGCACAGCCACGCCAAGAATTCGATGCGGAGAGCATGGCGGAATTGGAGAATAGTATCAGGCTGCACGGCGTCAAAACGCCCGTGTCGATCCGCCCGCATCCCACCGAGCAGAAACGATGGATCTTGAATTTCGGTGCACGCCGGCTCCGGGCCTCCAAGGCCGTCGGGAAAACGACGATTCCCGCATTTGTCGATCGGTCGCATACCGATTATCAGCAAGTCATCGAGAATTTGCAGCGGGAAGATCTGAAACCGCGTGAGCTGGCGATGTTTATCAAGAAGAAGATGGACGAAGGGGAGAAACAGGCTCAAATTGCCGAGCTCCTGGGGGTGAATCGGTCCATGGTCACGAATCATTTAGCACTCATCGATCCCCCGGCGTGCATCGATGAGATTTATACCTCAGGCAAATGTCTCTCAGCCAAGACGCTCTACGATCTGAGGAATTTGCATAAGGAATTTCCGAAGGATGTCGAGCGGTGGTGTGCCACTGCTCAGGAGATCACGCGTGCGACCGTATCCGCGTTATCCGCCAAGCTGAGGGGACCACGAAAGCCAACCAGTTCCTCGTCGAATGGTGAACAGGGAAGCGAAAAGCGGGTGCTCAATTCGGCGACAACACTACCTTCGCTGATCGTCATCTTTCAGGAACGATCAGGAACTGTTGATCTGCAGCATGCACCGCAGCAACCAAACCATCTGATCGTACAATTTGCGGATGGGAAGCAAGAAGAAGTGCCTGCTCGGCAATGTCAAATCGAGCAAATTATTTTTCAATAGTTCCGTCATTTGCCCCCCTCTCCTGCCCTCGGTGGAGAGGGGGGCGACATGAATTCTTCAACACACGATAGTCATTTTACCTGCCATTAGTTTCAACGATTGAGATAAATCGATTCATCCCATTCCAGCTAAATTCATCCAGGGCTCATCCATTGCTCTTTCGTAAGGTTGAGTGAGTTTCCCCATATCTCTCGTGCATAGAGGATGTCTGGCATGTGAGGTCATTACCCGCTGTATCACGGCTCTATTAGAATCCGCTACGCGTGAAAGGAATAGCGCTTCCATGTCTTGGCTGGTGTCATTATGCATGTCTGTCAGCCGAACTGATTCCGGATTCAGCAGTTGAGAAGCGCTTAGGGTGAGGCCCGGGCAGCTGCGTCCCTGGCCAGACGCTCGGCACTGGGGAATT
>JBBIKN010000150.1:0-7369 GCA_037445435.1 Nitrospira sp.
TCCCATTCCAGCCACTAGTGCCCCTATGGCCCCAGCAACTAAAAACTTTTTCCACCGCCTCGCAACATTTCCCTTCATACTGATGCCCTCCCTTGTGAGTATTAAGAAACCACTTGCCCACCTGCACCGATATCCAAAAATGTATACACTCAGGAAGCCGGTCGCGAGTATGCCTAAGTACTCATAAGATAGCAAGAAAATTTTCCGAGGTGGCTCATACATCTCCACTATATCTATGTATTTCTGCTTGTCTAGGTAAATACAGAATGCGATCAGGTGCGATACTGATGTGACTTCCCACCGCGAACCTCAATATACTCCGCATATTCCACGCAGACCGTGTACCGTCCGTACCGTCACCGACTCGTGGTTCCTTCTCGTGGTTCCTTTACTGACATACGTGCCTTCACTCGCCTACGTAGGATGCACTACTGTGCAGCGGCGGATGAAGCGCGACGAGTGTCCTCCGCCCCGTCCGCCGGAACCTTGGGGCGGCGTGCCGAAACCCTTGGCGAAGAGGACAGATTTCTCCTCGTTTCTGCCGAAGGAACCCAAGAGACCGGGGCTGTAAAGCCATAGGGCGCCACTGAGTGAAGCAACCCTTGTACCCCATCTCTTGCCACGCACGACAGCTACCGTCCGGAACAATATGAGATAGACAGCCGTGAGATATATGTCTGCACTCTAGAAATGCTGGTAGGGATAACTTAATGATAAATAAGAGCCAGGCAGAGGAGGTTCGCTACCCTCTGCCTGGTTTTCTTGGCGACCCCGGCAAGACCTAACGATTCGGCTGAGGCGTGTAGCGGAGATATGGCTTCACAGTCGTGAACCCTTTAGGAAACAGTTGTTGCGCTTCCGCATCACTCACTGCGGGCGTAATGATGCACTCCTCTCCCTCCTTCCAGTTCGCCGGAGTAGCCACCTTGTATTTGGACGTGAGCTGGAGCGAATCAATGACTCTCAACAGCTCATCGAAGTTTCGGCCACATGACGCCGGATAGGTCAGCATCAGTTTCACCTTTTTGTCAGGACCGATCACGAAGACCGATCGCACTGTCATGTTATCGATGGCGTTGGGATGGATCATATCGTACAGCGTCGCCACCTTTTTATCCGGATCGGCGATGATGGGATAATTCACCGTCGTCTTTTGGGTCTCATTGATGTCGTTGATCCATCCTTTGTGCGAATCCATGGGATCGACACTGACAGCGATGACCTTGACCCCCCGCTTCTTGAACTCCGGAGAAATTTTCGCCATCGTCCCCAACTCCGTCGTACAGACGGGAGTATAGTCCTTAGGGTGTGAAAAGAGGATTCCCCAGCTGTTCCCCAACCATTCGTGAAAATTGATCGTGCCCTCTGTGGTCTCCGCCGTAAAGTTCGGCGCATCGTCACCCAATCGTATTGCCATGGCATACCTCCTTGTATCACGTCTCTTACATTACGATTCTACTGTCTTCGTACAATACTGTGCCTCAACAGGCGAGTTCAAGGGGCATCAGCGAGGTTGAGGCTGGAGCAAAGGTTGAGGTGAATCGGCCCGGCTTCATCCTTATCGCTCAAGTTTCTCAATGGCCATACCGATATGGCCCCCGAGCACCTTCAATGGAGCGAAACATGGACAAGGCTGACTCACAGCGAACAAAACTCCATATATCCAAAGACCCCATGTACGTCATGCTTCGGGAAGGCTGCATCAAAGAGTTCAATGCCAAAAAAGCGTCCGGCGACAAATGTGATCTCCGGGGCTGCGATCTGCGCGGTCTTGACCTTCGAGGCTTAGATGCCGACGGGCTGGATTTCAGCGACTGCTATTTCCGGCAATCCGATCTCCGAGGTGTGGACTTGAGTAAGGCAAAATTGGACGGAGCCAGTATCAACGCTTGTAAAATCTCCGGCGTGCTCTTCCCCGTGGAGCTGAGCGCCTCTGAGATTGAGCTGTCTCTTCTCCATGGGACACGCATGCGGTACAGCGTGAAATAGCCGGTCGGCCTTCTACGATCTCCCCCACTCTTCATGCTTCGAATCGCACGTCGCCGCTTCTAGCCGTCTTCTAAGAAAGCCTCAAGAAGGGCTTCATGGCATCTCGGAACTCGACACAGATTGATCCGTCATTCCGGCAGACAGAGACAACTGAGTCCGCACCTTCTCATGACCGGACTCTGCAGTGCCCGCATCGAGAAGCGCGACTCGTTCCTCGGTGAGTTTTCCACCCTCCAGGAGATGTCGGCGGATTACTTCAGCTCGTTGGTGGGCCAGTGCTTCTAGTTCTTTGGGGGAGATTGGAATCGCCGCCGCGAGTTTTCGCTTCATTTCTTCCACGGTCGGCTGGGCGGATTCGGCCGGTGAAGCGGATGGATCTGGCGGAGGAAGTTTCGCATACAGTTTTTCCACCAACCGTTGCTCTTCTCTTGGCGACAGTTCTTCTTGATCCGGTTTTCTCCCGCCGCTCATCGCAAACAGCTGATCGCGAAGTTTCATCGTCTGAAGCACCGGCACATCAAGCGCTGCATCGGTCGTTCCTTTGATATCGAGCCTCAGTCCTGCCCGCTCATCCAGCGCCTTCTCCAAGGCCTCTAGCTTGTGCGTTTCACTCTCGAGTAAAGCGGCGCTGCCAGGCTGAAACTCGATGAACTGCAAATCTTCCTCATTGCCGCCTCCCGGTACGAGCTTTCCCATCAACGCAAACGGCGAGGCGACGATCTTTCCAAGCAGGTTGAGCAACGTTGAAATGACCACTTTCCCATACTTGAAATCCGGATCGTTGAGATTGCCGCGAATCGGCATATCGATTTCGATAAGGCCTTTGCGATCCTTCAGAAGCGCCACGATCAACGGAACGGGGAGCGACGTGGCGTCCGGACTATTCGTCTTTTCACCGAACGTCAGCTGATCGACATGCACGAGATTTTCTGCTTCCAACACTTTTTGTGATACCTTGTATTTTAAATCGAGCGACAATTTCCCCTTCGACAATCCATAACCCACATATTTGCCGCTGTAGGGTCCGGCTGGTGTCAAATCCATAGCGCCGAGGGTGATGGTCAAATCCGTGAAGGCATCTTCACTCAGCGGGTTAATCTTTCCTGCGACTTTTAGGGGAGCGGCTCTCCCAACTTTGCCCTTCAGGTTGACATCGGCTTTTTTCAGCTGCTTTGACGACAGACCTTTGATGGTCCCGCCGAAATCCGTGAGGCTCGTTCTGACCTGTGGTTCGATGGACAAATCCTGAAACGTTGCGGATAACTTAATCAGCTTGACCTGGTCGATGGTGACGGGTACGGGGTCGCCTGCCTTCCTTTGCGATTTTTCCGGTTCAGGTTTTGTCGGAGCCGTCGTTCGATCGCTGGACGGAGGCGAAATGGCCAGACGCGAGAGATTCAGTTGTCCTTCGGAGTCCACGACCACATGGGCGGATGGCTCTCGCAAGACGATTTCCGCGATCTTCACGCTTGTCGGCTCAACATTCAGTGCAATCTGATTCACATTCAACGCTTTCCACGTCACCACGTCGTCGAGTTCCTTGCGATCCGCGATCGCCAGCTGGTTGACGCCGAAATTGCCCTGGAATTGCAACATAGGTCCGTTCGCGTGTTCCTTGGCAAAATGCACCTTGCCATTCAGATCGATCGCACCGTCCAACACATCGGCATTGAGGAACCGATCCAGGTACGGTTGAAACGGTCGGATGTCGATGTGCTCCAGCGTGAGATCTGTCTCGGCGCTGAGCGGTTCGACCGTCACCGTTCCCTGGACACCAACCGAGCCCGTCTCATTCAGCTTGAGCGACACATCGATCGGAAGCGGTTTCTTAAACGGTATCTGCACACCTTTCACGGTGACATTCATCGCGCCCACATCCACGCGGCCCGTTTTCTCCAGTGTCCGGTCCTCGAAGGCGGCTCCATAGTTTCGGATTGCAACCTCATCCACTGTAATCGACCATGGCTTCGCAGGCTTGGATGGTTCGCTCTGTACCAAGGGGGACTTCTTCGCTGTATCGACTCCACCGACCGGCATGAACAGCGGCTGATAATTGATGATCCCACCGGGATCCATCCAGGCCTCGAACCGGGCGTCGGCTGAATGCACCTTCGTGACATCGATCGTCTGTTTTTGTAGATCCAGCTGAATCCCCTCCACATTAAAAGTCGGAATCTTCACGACGGGATCAATCCCACCACGTTCCACGATGGCCAAATTCTGAATCGACACCTTTCCATTCTTCACCGTTGCTTGAGGAGCCTGCCCACGGAAATCGAAGTGATAGGACGCGGAAAGACCCAGGGTGCCTCTCGGAACATCAAACTGGAATTGGTCGTGCACGGCTTGATAGACCGTCTTGAGCTGGATCCCGGACAGAACCACCCGACCATCGGACTCGACCGGTTCCAAAAAGATGTTCCCCTCCCAAGAGATCTGCTCACCCTTTCTGATCTCGGCCGTGAAGGCATGGGCATTCTCGCTTCCCTCGGCTTGCACTGTGCTGAAGTTTCGTAGCACGATTCCAAACGGCACGACATCAATGCTCACCGGTCTCGGCTTCGAATCATCTCGATATTCGAGAATGCCTTGTCCGATTTCGAGGAGATCGATCTGCACCGGCATCATCTTCTTCGGCTCGCTTGCGGGTTGAGGAGGTGGCTGGTTTGCTCGATCCCGAGGCGGAACCAGCGACATCAAGTTCAGCTTTCCCTCCGGGTTCACCTTGGCCACGACGAACGGCATGGTCAGGCGGATTGCGTCGAACGCGACTCTTTGGAAGAATAGCGTGCTGGCACGCAGATCGACCAACAACTCTTCGAACCCGAGTATTGCAGTCTGGTCTTGCTCACGCACTTCCAGACCGTTGAGACGAAGAGCCAGCGTGAACGGATTGAACGCCGCCTCTCGTAACACGACAGGATGTTTGATTTGCTCTGCGGCGGCAGGAATAGCGTAGGCCTTAATGAGATACGGCAGCAGAACGAATCCGACGAGCGTATAGAGAACGATGCATCCTGCCAGAACGGCGACCGCTACTTTGGGCCGGAAAAACCGACGCATATCCGCTAGAGCCATGAGAGGTCCGGACAAGAGCAAAACTATAGGTGACGCGACCTGTGAATGTCTACTAGGGAGGATCCCTCGTTAGCAGGGTATCGTAGCGATAGGATGATACATAGTAGCAGTGTTTGTCTCGTCGTCTCGACGGAGAATAGGCTGCGGGTCGAGCAAGAAAAACTTCACACACTTCACGGCTTACCCACCGGCGATAATGAAGAGAGGCTCCACCTGGTGAGCCGGCGGAACGAGCAACCGAGGTTTGGTGCGCCCGGCTGGAATCGAACCAGCGACCCTCAGCTTAGAAGGCTGATGCTCTATCCGACTGAGCTACGGGCGCGTTCCAATCTTTCAACTACTTGGAGGAGTGACCCTCAACGGCCATATCGCTTGGTGTTATTAGGGTGTTAACGTCAAGGTACTTTTGCACCTTCACTGCAGCATCCGTCAAGTCTTTCTCTTCGATTGAATTGTATCGCTTCCACATCTTCTCAGACTTGTGACCAACAATCTTCATCGCGGTTGCGGTATCCACACCGGCGCGTCGTAGGTTTGTCGAGGCACAATGACGGAGATCATGGAATCGAAAGTCAGCTATTCCGGCATCTCTCAACGCGGTCCTGAAGGATCGGCTGATACGTTGAAGCGGTCGGCCCTTGTAGGTGAACACGTGGTTGTTGGTCAGACTGCGAATTTTGGCCAAGCGTTGGAGAGTTGATCGAACGTCTGCGGTCATGGGAATACGCCTCCCGGTTTTGGTCTTGGTGTCTTGACTTCGAAGGGTGATGAATCCCCGACGGAGATCAACTCGGTCCCACGTCAGAGACACAATCTCCCCAAACCGTTGGCCGAGTTGATAGGCCGTCAAGAGCACCGGGCGGAGGTGTGGCTTCGCGGCCTGATGTAACCGGCCCCATTCTTCTTCCGTGAGCACCCGATCCCGTTCGTTCTGGGGGTTGGGTATCTCGACTCTGGACGCAGGGTTGGCCTGGAGCAGTCCTCGCTTGATCGCCATGTTCAGGCAGTGTTTTAACGCAATGTGGTCATGGTTGATTGTCTGTGTACTCGCCTTCATTCCGTTGGGTTTCGTGCGTTGATTGCGGAAGGCTTCCACATCCTGAGGCTTGATCTCTGACAGAATCTTCGGACCGAAAAACGGGATGAGGTGAGTGTTGATACTGTAGGCTCGTCCCACGAAGGAACGAAGTCCTCGGACGGTTTCCAGCTCCAGGTAAGCCTTCGCCCATTCTTTGAAGAGGATCGGCTTGGCTTGTTCGGTCTTCTCGTGGCCTAGAAGGAGTCGTGTCCTGATGGTGGCTTCCATCTCCTTGGCAACAGTCTTATTGAGACACCCCACCTTCCAGCGTTTCCAACGGGCACCAGGCACACCACTCGCGAGGACCAAGGATTTTCCGTCCGCACTTTCGATCACCGGAAATTCCACATAGTAACTATCGCGCCGCTTAGTGAGTCCCATGGCTGTCTCTCCGTGGTGTGATCGTGTGCTGATCGATCCAGGCGTCCAGCTGAGCTTGCTTGAACTTCACCAGCCGTCCGATTTTGACGTACCCCAGTTTCCTCGCGGAGACCCATCCGTACAGGGTCAATTTGGATATGCCTAGATACTTCGCGGCCTCATCCATTGTCAAAAGGTTATTCATGGCGCTTCAGCAGCACTTTTCTTCATGCACGACACATTTGGTCGATCGAACCAACCGACATACCTACACAACTCTCGCGAGTGGCACTTATGAGAGGGTTCAGAATTTTTGACCATACCGAAAAGGTAGGGGTAGCCGTATATAAGAAAGGACCATGGGATCGGCGGATATGCTTGAGTCCTGAGGGAGCACTCATGGAAGAGAGTATTGCCAATGCGAATCGCTGCTTTGCACGGTCAGCTAATGACTCGACCGTTTATAGGCAGGCGACCGCGAATCAGTTTCGCTAGTACCCAAAACAGCTCCCTGAAGATTTTGAAATATATTTAAGGTCTGTGAATAGCTCGGCATCCCAACTTAAGCCAAGCAGGCCCGCTATGGCGCCAAGCGGGCCAACAGAACCCGCATTTTCTCGATGAGCAGCTCATCACCGACCTCGTCCTCATCCTTTATAGAGATGGGAAATTCGAACCCCCAGATCTCTCTCTCTTTGAGTTTCAACGGCACAGGACGTTCCCACCTTTTAATTGGAGTGACCATTTCTGCCTTGTGATCCAGCTTACAGATTCTATTACCTGGACCGCCCTATGCTGCGCACATGCGACGAGTGGACTTGTATTTCCATGACGGGTGCCTGTCACGACATTCGATTCTCTCAC
>JBBIKN010000151.1:0-7272 GCA_037445435.1 Nitrospira sp.
CTCCTTGGCTATGATTCTGGCTTGCTCAGATCAATGTCGGACAGGCTCCTAGGAGGTGTATATGGCGACGACGGCTGAATTGTTGGCTCCAGTGCCGGTGACGGTCTTGACCGGATTTCTGGGAGCGGGAAAGACAACGCTGCTCAATCGAATCTTGACGACCGAGCACGGCAAACGTGTGGCAGTCATCGTCAACGAATTCGGTGAGGTTGGAATCGACAATCAGCTCGTGATCGGCGCGGACGAAGAAATCTTCGAGATGAACAACGGCTGCATCTGCTGCACCGTGCGTGGCGATTTGATCAGGATCATCGGGAATCTGCTCAAGCGAAAGGATCGGTTCGATTATATGGTGATCGAGACGACAGGATTGGCTGACCCTGCGCCGGTTGCGCAGACGTTTTTTGTGGACGACGAGATGAAGCGCCGGCTGTTGTTGGACGGGATCGTGACCGTCGTCGATTCCAAACACATCTGGGAGCATCTAGATAAGAGTCCGGAGGCGAAGCAGCAAATCGCCTTTGCCGATGTGATTTTGCTGAATAAGATCGACCTGGTTCCGGCGGGAGAAGTCAATGAGTTGGAGGCCCGTATCCGGGCGATCAACGTGATGGCCAAGATTCACCGGACCAAAGATGCGCAGATTGAGATCAATCGGCTGCTGAACATCGGCGCATTCGATTTGAGCCGCAAGCTCGAGATCGATCCGAACTTTCTTGGGGAAGAGGCGCATCAGCATGACCCGAGCGTGTTCTCAGTTGCGCTTGTGGAAGATGGAGTCGTCGATGAGGGGAAAGTGAACGATTGGTTCCGCGAAGTACTGAGCACCATGGGGACGAAAATCTATCGGATGAAGGGCATTCTGAATGTCGAAGGTCGCGACCATCGGTTTGTCTTCCAGGGGGTGCACATGCTGTTTGATGGGAAAGCCGATCGTCCATGGAAAGCGGGAGAGGTTCGCAATAACCAGTTGGTGTTCATCGGAAAAGAGTTGGATCGTGACGCGCTGACGAAGGGGTTCCGATCATGCCTCGTTTAGCCAAGCGCCAGGCGGCTGTCATGCTCAGTCCGATCGGGCGAGCGATGCTCGGTGACTATGTCCATCGCGTGGCATTCGCATCCGATGGAACCAGATTTGCCGCGTGCTCTGCGTCTGGCCAGGTGGCCGTGTGGGAAGCGGTGTCCCTCAACCCTATCTGCGAACTGAAGGGGCATCAGCAGTCGGCCTTGACGTTAGATTGGCATCCAACGCGATGGGAGTTGGCGACTGGAGGGCAGGACGGAGTCGTCCGAAGTTGGAATACAGAGACAGGTGAGGAACGTGCGGCGCTTCCGGTTGGAAGGCAAGGCTCGTGGGTGGAACATCTGGCCTGGTCGCCGGATGGGCAGTTTCTCGCTGCGTCGGCGGGGAAAATGCTTCGCATCTGGCGTATCGACCCTGCCTCAACCCCTCAGCTCGTTGCAGAAGTTCCGGCGTACAAAACGACCATATCAGCTGTGACCTGGATGCCGCGTGGCGGTGGTCTCGTCGCTTCTGCTTATGGCGGAGCTTGGCTATGGAAGATCGGGCAGGCGAAGCCGGTTCGTCCATTTCCTTACGATGGCGCCCTGTTGACGATTGCCGTGAGTCCGAGCGGGGAGTATCTGGCGTCGGGCAACCTGGACGGATCGGTCCATTTGTTCCGCACGGACAATGAACAGAATTGGCACATGTCTGGCTACCCTGTGAAGGTCACCTCGGTGCGATTCGACCATAACGGCCTCAACCTGTTCACCGCCTCCGGTCCATCTCTCGTGTCCTGGAACATGAAGAAATTCGAAGGCAGCGGCGGTCGGCTCTTCAAGGGACATGCGGGATGGATTCAGGAGATTGCCTGCCATCCCTCTCGCTCGATCGTGGCGACGGTGGGAGAAGACGGCTTGCTCTGCCTCTGGGAGCCGCAGACAACCAAACCGCTGTTGAGCCAAGAAGTGAGCAAGACGGGGGGACTGTCCTGCGTGGCCTGGAGCTCCAAAGGGCAGTGGTTGGCGACCGGCGCCAGTGACGGAGTGGTGGCGCTCTTCTCAGTGTATGGGATTGAGGACCGGTCATGAATCTGTTCGGTGGAAAGAGGACGATCCCGGTGGATCAGGCTGATCGGATTAAGGCCTGGGCGCGGGACGTCTTTCAGCTGAACGACGAGACGACGGTCATGGTCACGGAGTTGGAATGTCGCGAACCAGGCTGTCCGCCGATCGAAACTGTAATCGCCGTGCTCAAAGGACCAGGCGATACGCATCAGTACAAGATTCATAAGACAGCCAACGAAATCGGTCTGTCCGATATCGAGGAGTTGGCCGTCAAGAGGGAGGCACATCATGACCGGCACTGATCATGCCCGCCGCAACAAGGTAACACCGATCTATGTGATTGCGGGATTTCTAGGCAGCGGAAAAACCACTCTGCTCAAACGGGCGCTGGCACATGAACTGGACAGGGGTGTGAGGCCGGCCGTGCTCATGAATGAATTCGGGGAAGTCGACGTAGACGGGGCGTTGCTCCATGAGCACCCTCGTTCGAAAGACATCGAACTCCAGGCGCTCCTCAGTGGCTGTATCTGTTGCGACCTGTCTGGAGAGTTCAGTGAAAGAGTCGGACATTTGGTGAAGGAGACCAAGGGGGCGCCGCTCTTTATTGAAACGACGGGATTGGCGGATACCGGCCAAGTGGTCATGGGGGTGGAGAAAGCGCTGACTCAGTCGAATGCAAGAACCAGAGGGGCCCTGGCTTCGGTAATCGTCATGGTCGATGGGCCTCGATTCTTGAAGCTCAAGACCTATTGGCCTGCAGCGGAAGATCACCTCAAGCAGGCTGATGTGGTGGTGTTGAACAAGCTGGATCAAATCAATAGTCGTCAGGCAGATCTCGTGGAACGGCGCATCAAGGCCGTGAATCCGACGGCCACAATCGTCCGGGCAGTGCATGCCGAGGTCGAAGTGGGCCGACTGTTCAAAGGAATGGCGACTATGAAGACGCCATCGATTGAACAGGGAACAGTGAAGGATTCAGCGGTCGGGTATCAGAGCGGGAGTTTCAAGATTCTGAAACCCTTTGATCCCGTTCGTCTCGAAGCTTGGTTGAAACGGTTCGAACGATCCGTGATCCGCATGAAGGGCTTCGTGAAAGTGCAGGGGCGAACCGGGTTTCAAGAACTGCAATGGATCATGGGGTCGTTGGCACTGACTCCCTATAGAGGGGTCAGACAATCACAAGCCCGACTCGTGGTCATCGGACGGCGTGTGCCCTGGCAACGATTTCTCGAAGGCTTGGAGACCTGTCTTGTGAAGCCCGTCCGCCGGACGAATCGCCGAAAGAAACGTCAGACGACACGATGGAGTGGTGCGACAAGGAGGACGTCATGATGCAAGGGAGCGGGACCATGAAACCGATGGAAGTCCAGGCAGAAAAGCCTGCCGATGATCCGGCAGCGCGCCGGCTGGTTCAAGACGCCCATGGTCGTATGTATCGGTGGCCGGCCGGCTTTGGAGGCTATCGAGCGAGACTCTCGCTGAACGATGAGGGGCGTGTCTACACCGGTCGGGTCAGTCTGGTGCCGAGGAAGGACACGACGGTTGCGTTGGATGGAGCCGACGCGACCCTTCAAGAGTGGGTGCGAGAACGGCTCTGGACCCAGGGGATGCACCTGGCGTTTTCCACGTTCGAGGAGGGCGATGGTAAGTATGTGCTGTCCTTCGATCCCCATGATGATCCAGCTGTGCCGCATCCACGAGGTCGCCGTGTGCTGCTGACCGGCGGGCGACTCGACTCTTGGTACCGGATCAAGGACGGTCAGTACACTCAGATCGGCCGGATTACGCCGATGACGGAACGGCGAGTCAATACCATCGAGCGCTGCGATCTGGCATCGGACGGCAAGCAGTATTCCAGCCACTATGTCATGACCTACTTCACGCTCGATGGGCAAGCCGTGATCGGGATGGAAAGTTATGTCAACGAATATAAAGACGTGCATGGTGTCTGGCTCCCGTGGCGTCGGCGCGTCTCATTCGGAGAACAAGGATTGGTGAAGACACGGGTCATCGAACTGTCGGAGCACGAGGTCTAGCGATGACGGAGAAAGCTGATGTTTCGGTGGCCGTAGCGGTGCTGACCGCCTCCGACAGTCGAACACCTGAAACCGATACCAGCGGGGATCTGATCGTCGAGCGGCTCCTCCTGGCTGGCCACCGGTTAGCTGATCGCAAATTGTGCAAGGACGACTATGAAACCATTCGGGGCATCATCGCCGAATGGGTCGCCGACCCCAAAGTGGAATTCGTCATTGTGACCGGTGGAACCGGTGTGACGCAGCGTGACGTCACGCCGGATGCGGTACGGTCTCTCTATACCAAGCCCATTCCGGGATTCGGCGAACTGTTTCGCTGGTTGAGTTTCAGCGAGATCGGGACGTCAACGATCCAGTCAAGGGCGGATGCCGGTGTCTGTGGCGACACGATCGTGTTTCTCCTTCCCGGCAGCACCGGCGCCTGTCGGCTGGGGGTGGAGAAGATCATCCTCCCGCAACTCGACATTAGCCATAAGCCGTGCAACCTGACGGAACTCCTGCCTCGGGTCAAGCAGGAGCATCCGCCCCATGATGATCACTGAAGCGGCCCGGCCCCCTCTGTATGTTTTGGCAGGTCCGCTGGGCGCCGGCAAGACGACGTTGCTGATGCGGCTGCTCTCGTTCTGGCGCGATGCCGGCAAGCGAGTCGGTGTGCTGATGAACGAAGCCGGTGCGGTCAGTCTGGATAGCGCTCATGCTGGCGCATCGGCCGCTGCGGTTCGGAACATTACCGGAGGCTGTGTCTGTTGCGATGCTCGTAATGGGATCGGCGAGGGCCTGGCCGAGCTTGTCGGACAACAGCAGGTGGATGTAGTCGTGCTGGAGTGCTCGGGGATCGCCGCTGTCGAAGACGTCATCGAGACCGTGACCGATCCCACTTGTCTTGCTTTCGTACGGCTGGAGAAAGTGATCGCGGTCATTGAATCGAGCGTTCCGTCTGCCGGGCGTCCCATCGGTTCTTGGTATACGACGTTGGTGCAGTATGCGGACGAAGTGATCGTGAATAAGCAGGATCTCTACGCGACTGCGGACCAAGAACGGTTTCGAACGGCACTGATTTGTGATGGGTG
Source organism: Nitrospira sp. (assembly GCA_037445435.1). Classification (GTDB taxonomy): domain Bacteria; phylum Nitrospirota; class Nitrospiria; order Nitrospirales; family Nitrospiraceae; genus Nitrospira_D. The sequence continues at coordinate 5,177 of JBBIKN010000151.1, forward strand.
ACATGCCAGGCTGTGGCACGTGTCGGAGGCTGCTGTCGACCCTGTGCTGTTGCTCCAGTCGCGCGGACAGCGACCCAAACGGCGAGTCGGAAATGTGGCGTTTGGATCGACGCGTGCGCATCCGATGGTGATGACGATTCCCCTGACCGGCCCGCTGCATAGAGGTCGATTTACCGAGTGGTTCGACCACCTTCCGGTCGGCCTTGATCGGGTCAAAGGGGTTTGCCGGTTTATCGATGATCAGGAGCTGTACGAGATTCAGTATGCCTCCCCGGTCACGCGATGGATCGGCGTGGTTCGGTTTCGGCAGGAACCGGATCCAGCGCTGGTGTTGATCGGTCGAAATTACAATCACGCGCACTGTCATCGAATGCTCCGGACCTGTCTGCTGTCAGCCTGACAGGTCGTCATCGTGTACGAGTGGACGAGAGGAAAAGACCAACGCCATGTCCCCGTTGGAATCCCGCATCGCGAAGCAACAGAATGACTTTGCGCTCAATTGTTCACTCGATGAACTCAAGCACATCTACCAGGCCCTGTTTTCTCAGTTGCGTCGTGACCCACTGGCCGACATCGATGAGACCGATCTGCTCCTGGACCCTCAGGTCGTTTTGCAACGGGAAGCGCGCGCGAGGGGTGTCGATGTCTCCACCCATAGTGAGTGGTCACGGTTCCTGGGAGATCCGTCTGTTGCCCCCTGTGAACAGCGATATGCCGATTATCGAGAAAAGCAGCGCCGACCATGACGCTTCCTGCCGAGTCGTCCTGGGGATTCGTCGTGCTGATGGGTCTGCTTGGGAGTCTGGGGGCTCTGCTGCCTGGTGCCGTGGTCTTATTTATTCCGGACGGATGGCGGCATCGGGTGATGCCGTATCTGCTCAGTTATGCTACGGGCACGATGCTGGCCACCGCGATCATCGGGCTGATCCCTGAAGCCTTGGAACATATTCCTATTTACGAAGTAGGGCTGTCGATCTTGGCCGGCCTCGTCCTGTTCTTTGTGCTGGAATGGACGGTGATCTGGCGACATTCGCACCGGGAGTTGCCGGAAGACCATCATCACTTCCATGGGCACGGTCATGAGCACGGCATGGAGAAAAAGACAGGCATGTTGATCTTAATCGGCGACGCGGTTCACAACATGGCCGACGGGGTCGCCATCGGCGCCGCCTGTGTGGCATCGCCAGGACTGGGTCTTGTCACCACCCTCGCGGTGTTGGGGCACGAAGTCCCGCAAGAATTGAGCGATTTCACGATACTCTTGTCGAGCGGGTTCTCTCGCTGGAAAGCCTTTTTCTGGAATACGCTTTCGGGCATGGGGACGCTGGTCGGGGTCGTCGCGGCCTATGGCGGGCTCGGCTATGCGGAGGCGATCGTACCCTATGCGCTCAGCGTGGCGGCGGCTTCGTTCTTGTGTATCGGGTTGGCCGATCTTGTTCCAGGGTTACATGGACGAATAGGAGCAGCCAAGGGGGTCTGGCAGTTTGCCATGATGATCGCCGGGATGGTGACGATCGGAGCGCTGACCAAGTTGCCCCATTGAAGACAAGCCTATATCAGGCGCACGGCACCGTGATCATCGCAATGTGCGCCATGGGCAAAGTGCAGGTGACCGTTGACGAGGTAATCGACATGGTCTCCATGAGGAACGGCCTCATGCCCGCATCCTGTACCGTGGCGATGTCCTGCTTCATGGCCGCGACAGGCATGGCTGGGAGTGCAGTCTGCTGGATTCGTGGAGCTGACCGCAAAGACATGTTCATCGATGTGACCTTCATGCGAATGATGAAGATGCCCGTCGTGCAAATAGTCCTGATGACCTTCATGGTGGATCGCACGGTGGCCGCAGCTCGGACCATGCTGATGAGTATGTAATTCGTGGATTTGGTGGGATGCCATGCAAACCTCCCGGATTGAGGTAAGGGCTGAGTTACGAAATTTATTTTAAGATAAGGGAAAGCCGACGATCAATCCAAAAGTATCAGACCCATGAATAGGAGATGTGATTGGGAAGAATAGAGATCAGGAAACTGGCTTCGGGGTGATGACGGCGGCGAGTTCATGCAGCAACTGTTCGGTCTCGCTCCATCCGAGGC
>JBBIKN010000152.1:0-7196 GCA_037445435.1 Nitrospira sp.
TTAGGATGATCATTCTGCCAGAATGTTCTCCTTTTGGACTGTCTCCAATGAGGGGGAGCTTACAGATGGTCTTCACGCTCGGGCGTGAGGCCCAGAAGCGGTGGCGGCGATTGAACGGCCATCGCTTCCTCGCGAAGGTGATCGAAGGTGCACAGGAACAGTTTGTCGATGGCGCAATCCAGGACGTCGCCGCGTGAAGACATGTCTCGAAGGAGCGCTCGACCGACGCTCATGCGAAACACAACTCTTGACAATATCTCGGATTGCCAGGGTTAACCGCCCTAGGAGCAAATTGCTGAGAGGAACCGTGAATTAATCAGACCTTCCTTAGATTTTTGAGGGGCACGGCAATATGCTGTACAGAATAACGACTTCGGGCGAGAGTTTGATACCTTTCGAGACACCCCTAATAGGCAAGGGAACCCTTTAGCGATCCGTACTTCCCGACGTGGGACTGACAATCTGGCTTGGACTCTTCGGTCGTTTCGATCAGTTGCTGTTCTCTCAGCTGCCGGATCCATCCTAGCTAACCCCACCTCTACAGTGCTCCCCTCCCGCCGTCCCCATAGCTCGCTTGGACACCTGCCCCCGAGTGAGTTCAGCAGTCAACGCCAGGACAAACAGACCGCCGAAGAAGTCCTCTACTCTCGTTATGAGTTGCCTCGGAAAGGGGCTAATGTCGGACGCGAGAACTTTTCCGGTGACCGTGTCTCGTTGACAGGCGAGATTACGACAGAATATTTATGGCACGATAAACTGCTCTTGGGATAACCACTGAAGGCAGGTTTGGTCATGACCTGTAACTGACTGTTCGCCAATCGAGATATGTTAAACAGCCACTCTACTTTCGCTGACAGCGTATTCAACCATATAACTTGGAAGCGAGTTTGCCGCAACACCATTGAGGATCACGTGAATGGGTCTATCCGCTCGCAGCGATCCGAGGGCCTGCGTAACCGCTTGCTTCGAAGTCAGGTTAGCCCTCACCACAAGAATGAGATGATCGCAATGACCTTCCAGCACGTTCATCGTGGCCACAGGCAGGATTGGTGGTGCATTCAAAAGGATATAATCAAATTCCTCTCGCAATTGTGCCAGAACACGATTGAGCTGGCCAGCACGTAACAACTCGTTGGAATCACTCACAGCTTCACCCGCCGGCATTATCCAGCATGGGACATCAGCTAATGGACTCATGGCCTGCTGCAGTGGAATGTCGCTTCTCAAGCAATCAATGAGCCCATACCTTATTGGTGTTTCTAGAAAAGCCGCCAGCTCAGGAAAGATAAAATCACAATCCAGCACAAGCACACGCCTTCCAAAATCTCGCGAAAGGGTATAGCCCAGATTAATCACCGTAGTTGTTTTCCCTTCGCCCTTGATGGCGCTTGTTACAGCAGCAACCATTGGCGCACCCGTTGCGTTAAGTAGCTGCAACCTTGCAGCTGCGACGCGATACTGCTCTGCAGCCATGGAACGTGGGAACATCTTCGCTACAAATCTTCTGTCGATCTCGTGCAAATTCGGCCGTGCCGCCAACGGCTGCTTGTTCGGCTCAGCCTCTGATCGGGACCTCATGGTTAGGCCAAGCGAAGGTCTCGGCAAGGCGAAGTTCTGGGAATACCCTGGGGTGCTAGCAGTACGCCACAATAATGAAAAATCCGGAATGGCTGCCAATAATCGAGGACCTGCCAAAAGAAGCTCTACATCTTCTGGACCTCTGAATTGTGGGGTGAGCCGCTCACGTACGACCGCCAGCCCAGCCCCCAAAACACACCCAAACAAGAACCCTAACACTAGAACCCTTGGGCTATTTGGAATAGCCGGCACCTGCGGCAAATTAGCCCGGTCCAGTATGCGGTATTTTCCACCTTTCTGGCGTTTCTCGATATTCTCCTCGACTCGCGTATGCAATCGCTTATCAAGGAGCATCGCGTAATTATTCTTCATATTATTGTAGTCGCGTTCAAGGACGAGCAGCTCCTGTTCAACTGAGGGCGCCCTATCGAGACGCCTTTCAAGATCCCTCTTGGTGGCGCGTAGTTGATCTAGACGCTGTCGAAGGAGAGCTATCTCGGTCCGTTCCTCGTTTTGTTGTTTCAACAGATCCTGGAGGTACGGATCAAGCGGCGTCTTGTCTGGTCGGATGGCATCCTTACCATACAAATTGGTTAGCTCCTCTTCCGTTTGCCGAATCTCCTCCTTGGTCAAAATGATCTCGGGATATCCGTCATAAAATTCCGCTCTGAGCTTGACCAGTTTCTCTCGCAGTTCTTTCAGGTGCCGAAACAGTGGGTCGGGTTCCATCGAGCGTGTGGCCCCAAAACTCTGCTGTCCGGATGTTCGGTACAGCTGAACCGCTTGATGCAATGCGCTAAGTTTGTCGGAGTGGCGTTGAAGACTCTCGGTAGCAGTCGTAATCTCTGCTTCCGTTCGATCCAAGGCCCTGAGATTGGTATCTGTCTGCTGGGGTAGGTCACCTAGGTGCGACTTCTTGAACTGGCTGATACTTTCTTCTCTCTTTTCCAGCTCACGTTTTAGTACTCGCAGCTCTTCATCAAGGAACTCTCCCGTACCCTCGACCTCCTTCTCACGCTCCCGGTTGTTCTCTTCAATGAATTTGTCTGCAATTCGTGCTGTCACCTGCATGGCAGTTTTGGGGTCGCGATGCAGAAAAGAGACCACGAAGCCATCAACCAAATTCTGTGAACTTTTTCCTCCAGCTGGGTCGATCATGGCTCGCTCCACCCTCGTCATACTCGCTAACTCGCCCCAATCGATCCCCCCCCCCTGCCCATCAGATCCATCACCGTATAGGTCTAATTCCTTTGCTATCGCACCCAAAAAATCGCGGCTGATAATTTGCTTCTGGATAAGAAAGAGTTGCTTCTCAAAATGCTTTTCCGCATCTTCTCCAGTCTTAATAACCTCGTTAATTCCCTTGCGTCCTTCCAACACAATCAACGTTTGCGACTGATAGTATTTAGTGGCAATCAGTAGGTATCCCCAAGCCAACGTCAAAGAGAGTGCGATCGCCCCAATGATCACCCATTTATTGCGCGAAGCGATGAGGGCATACTCGCGGACTGTGGCTACTCCTGTGGGTTCTCCTGAAGCTACCGACTCAGCATATTGCATGCGTGCCCTCCGGACACTAGGGTATAGCGAGACTCAGATATTGTAAAGTGGCACTATCAGAATCACTATTACATCTCTTGCCTTAGAACGGGCCAGTCGGCACCGCCGAAGGCTCCGTATCTGAAACGCAAGCTTGGAACATCGGGACAATTTCCCTGAGCCGTTCGAGCAGCACGCTGGTTTCGGCCCGATAACTGGCTGCTTCCAATGCAGACAGTTTTTCCCGAAACTCTTCGAAGTCGAGCTGGTTTATGGTCCGAATTTGCAAGATTTTCTCCAGGGATGATCGCACCGCAATCTCCCCCTCCCCGACTAATTCCTCATAAAGCTTTTCCCCAGGACGGAGACCGACGAACTGAATCGGAATGTCCTTCCCTGGATTAAGTCCGGACAGCCGAATGAGACTCCGAGCAATATCAAGAACTTTAATCTGCTCCCCCATATCGAGAATATAAATATGGCCTTGTTCACCGATAGCTGCCGCCTGAAGCACCAGCTGCACCGCTTCCGGAATAAGCATGAAGTATCGTCGGATCTCCGGATGCGTAACCGTCACAGGCCCACCAGCTCTGATTTGCTCCTGGAAGCGCAATAATACGCTACCACTGCTGCCAAGAACATTGCCGAACCGTACCAGGATAAAGCGTGTCCGACTCGTCCTCGCAATATCTTGAATAATGAGTTCAGCCACTCGTTTGGTGGCTCCCATCACACTCGATGGGTTGACCGCCTTGTCAGTCGAAATATGAACGAATTGTTCGACACCGTAGAGACTCGCGGCTTCAGCGGTAACACGCGTGCCAATGCAGTTGTTTTTTACGGCCTCCAGGGGATTCAGCTCCACGAGAGGGACGTGCTTGTGCGCTGCGGCATGGAATAAAATCTGAGGTTTATACTGCTCCAGCACGGCACAGAGCCGCTGGGCATCAGTGACATCCCCGATTAGCGGGACAATGGGAAATGCAAGTCTCCGATCATCTAATTCTTTATGAATGCTATATAAACTGTTCTCATGGCGCTCATAGAGCAATAGCACCTTCGGATCGAACAAGGTAATTTGGCGAGCCAATTCTGAACCGATCGACCCACCGGCACCGGTAATCAAGACACACTTACCTCTCACCATCTGTCTCGTAGCAGCATTGTCTAGATCAATGGGTGCACGTGACAACAGGTCCGGGATCGAAACATTACGTATTTGGCTGACCGCACTTTGATCAGTGAGGAGTTCTTCTTTGGCGGGCAGTGTCTTGATGGAAATATTATACGGCTCCAATTTGATAACGAGGTCTCGAAGGAACTCAGGAGCCGCATGTGGCACCGCAACTACAACTACTTCTGGCTTAAGTCCTTCAACCAGTTTAGGGAGGTCCTGCACTGTGCCTAATACTCGAACCCCGTGGATGCGTTGATTAAGAAGCTCAGCATTATCGTCAACGAATCCAATAGGTTGGCAGTTGAACACTGTACGCGTTTTCATTTCCCGAACAACTCGTTCTCCTGAATCTCCAGCACCCACGACCAACACTTTCCGTTTTTTTTGAAAAATCGGCTTATCTCGAAGGACCCTGGAGGACAACCTCACCCCGGCAAGAAACCCGATAAGTAAAATGGCATCTATGGCAAATATGGAACGCGGGTAACTATGGATCCCCATGACCCAATGCACCCAGGCGTAAAAGACAACTGTGCTTGTTAAAACCCCTCCTATTATGTTTTGAAGGTCCCAAATGCTTGTATATCTCCACAATCCTTCGTTCAATCCAAACAGCGCGAATGCCACTCCTCGAATGGCAACCAACGCGAGGACCGTTTGTTCGAAGGTATGGATATCACTTTCGGGGATGCTACCGTCATATCGAAGGGCAAAGGCAAAGTAGTTGGCAAGAATTATTAGGACGACATCAAGAACGACAATAATTGGCTTCCGCCACCTCATAACAAAAGACGACAGGTTCGCCCAAGGAGAGGCCGCTGGGGAATCAACGGCAGCTTTCAGTTCAGGAAGTGTGAAGACCACAACCGGGAGCTTCGCTATATGGAGCAACGTTTGTAGAACAATGGCAAGATCGAGCCGCAAAGACATATGGCGGATATATAATTTCGCCAACCGAAGTTTTTCTGGAAGAACTTTGAGCTGATATTCTTCTTCAGGATTCGATGAATAGGCAAGCAACGCCGCCTCATCGATGTACCTCAACGAGGCTAAGTCTGTAATCCCGGGACGAACCGTAAGCACCTCAGAAAACTCAGGACGGAGGCGTTCAACGTAACGTGGGACTTCCGGTCTTGGACCAACAAAGCTCATATCACCGATGAGAACATTGAACAGCTGAGGCAATTCATCGAGCTTAAATTTCCGTAGAATTCGACCGACTCTCGTGATGCGAGGATCTTGTCCGACCGTGAGAGGAGGCAAGCACGTGCCGGCAGCATCCACAACCATGGTGCGGAATTTTAGTATCTCGAACGGACGAAACCCCTGCCCCACGCGAATTTGACGAAAGATCACCGGCCCCCGCGAGTCCAGCTTGATCAAAACGGAGATGATTGCCAGGAGGGGCGCCGTGAAAACCAGTCCTAGCGCGGCTAGGCAGACATCAAACGTGCGTTTCATCACCGTCGGTTCCTCTTGACAAGATCACGGACGGTCTCAATGACACGATTGACCTCGTCCTCCGTCATCTTCGAGTATAACGGCAATGAAACAATTCGCTGAAACACCATACTTGCAACAGGGAAATCTTCAGGTTGGTAGCCTCCCCTCTCCCGATGATAGGGATGTAAATGGAGGGGGATGAAATGCACACTGCATCCGACACCGGCTTGCTGCAGTTGACGAATGAATTCATCGCGATCGATCCGCAAACGATCCAAATTCAATTGAATGACATACAGATGCCACGCGTGCTGTACATGAGGAGCGGTCGGAGGGCAGCTGATCTCAGGAAGATCTTGAAAACCTTCCTGGTACAGAGCGGCATAGCGTTCGCGTCCTTTCCAAAAACGCTCACACTTCTTCAGTTGTGCCAAACCAAGCGCCGCGGCAATATCAGTCAAATTGTACTTAAAGCCGGGCGAAAGTATTTCGTAATACCACGAACCTTGAGCAGAGTAGCGATTCCAAGCGTCCCGACTGAGACCGTGCAGACTCATCATCCGCATACGAGCGGCCCATTCAGCGTTATTCGTGGTAACCATTCCGCCTTCACCGGTCGTAATATTCTTCGTTGCGTAGAACGAAAAACACGTAGCGTCAGAGATCCCCCCGATCATTTTGCCATGATATCGTGCCGGCAAGGCATGTGCCGCGTCTTCAATGACGCGTAGATTATGAGCCTTTGCGATCGCCTGAATAGGTCGCAGGTCACATGGATGCCCGGCGAAATGGACGGGAATGATCGCTTTAGTTCTATCTGTGATGGCCTGTTGTAGACAATCCGTATTCAAATTCAGCGTGTCTTGCACGCAATCAATTAGAACGGGTTGTGCCTTGAAGTAGGTAACGACCTCAGCCGTTGCGGCAAAGGTCATCGTCGGAACTAGGACCTCATCTCCCTCCCTCACGCCAGCCGCTTCAAGAGCAAGATGAAGAGCGGCCGTACAGGAATTTACCGCAACGGCGTGCTCGGCCCCAACCATTGCGGCGAACTCACGCTCAAATTCTCTTACCTTGGGACCGGTGGTCAACCAACCAGAGCGGAGAACCTCCAGCACTTCCGACACCTCTTCTTCGCCAACATCAGACCTATGAAAAGGCAAAAAGTCTTTCATTCACAGATCTCCTCTTTGGCCACTGAATATGTCCTTCTGTATGTCCTCATAAAGGCTACACTTTCCCATAATTCAGGAAAAGCACAACCCATCTTTGGAGGGGCTACAGAGCTATATCTGTTTAAGAAAATACCCCCAGAATCAAAACAAGGGTCAATCCTACAACATTGAAAAGACTCAAGGCTATTAAAGAATATGGAAATTAAAATTTTATAATTTCTCAGAGGCTATGTAACTAGGGAATGCCGCAAGGGTGACGTTGCCAATGACATACCTTGCAGAAA
>JBBIKN010000153.1:0-7176 GCA_037445435.1 Nitrospira sp.
CAGAGCCGGTATCCGCTCAAAGTACTCAAGGGGTCAATTCTTGACGGAAGAGAACCAGTGTGTTCACGATGAAGTGGACAGGGGTCTCAGTCCCGGCACTCTGCGTCCGGCGTTCGGCCCAATCGCTCTGCAGTTGGTGGCCCGGGGCCGTTTCAAATCGCACCGTCGCCCGCTGGATGCGCATCGCCCGCTTGGGCCGGAGGTAGTCCCGCAGAATCGAGAGCGGGCCCGTATACCCCTTGGCCTGCAGCTCCCGGAAGATGACCACCGCATTCCAGACGCCCTCCGCTAACAACCGATCAATGTCGGCCCGGTACGGATCCAGTCGACTGCGCCGCCGGTTGGGCCGCGAGGCTGGGGCTCCCCCACGGGCGAGCGCCCGGCGGACGGTCCGTGGATGCACGCCCACCTGTGTCGCGATGTCGCACAGATAAAGTCCCCGTTGTCCCAATACCTGAATCACCATGAAGTCCTCCTTTCGCAGCATCCGTCCCTGGATAATCGGTGAAGGGACATTGTGACTCGGTGTTGAGAGGACTGTTCAGTTCGCTGATGTGTGGACTTCTAGCATCGGCGCTGACAGGGGCAGAAGGACACGCTGCTGTCATACCGGGAGAATCTGACGACGGATGGGCGCCGGAGTTTGAAGTTGTTGCTCAAGGCGAACAGGCGATGGACCACGGCCTACCTCCTCAAGGAGGAGTTCGGGCAGCTCTGGGACAACGAGCGGGAAGGCGGGGCTCGTCGCTTCTTCGAGAACTGGCGCGCCGCCCTGAAGTGGCAGCGCCTGAAGCCCTCGGAGACGTTCGCCGCAATGATCGACCGGCAGTGGGGCGGCATCGCGGCCTACGGTCAGCCGGAGAACAAGGTCGCCGTGGGATTTGCCAGGGCTTGCACAACACAATCCGCATCATTCAGCGGCGGAGCGATGGCCTACGCGACGAGGAGTATCTGCACCTCAAAGTTCTCACCTGCCTGCTCGACCCGATATGAAATCAGGCCACAATCACCCACTCGGGAAGGAGAAGACCCAGAACAATCAATCCGATCAAGACCCGTCCTATGAGAATGGCGTACGCGGTGTTATACATTCCAGCCACCTTCTTTCCGGCGTAGAGGGAGGCGCCGCATCTGCCTTACGCCTTCCCCTGCGCCAAATGAATCATCACGCCCAAATAATCCTGCACATGCCTCGTGATCAGGAATCGATTGCGCGCGAACTCTTTGGCTTGTCGACCGATCGCTTCGATCTGTTCCGGCTCATTGAGCAAACGTTTGATATAGAACGCCGCACCGGCAGGTGAATTGACGGTGTAGCCGGTGTAGCCGTGGATCAATTGCACGGTAATGCCGCCGGTGTCGCCGCCGATGACGGGTTTCCCTTTCCACATCGCCTCCGTCACCGTTAAACCGAAACCTTCGCGTATCGATTTCTGAATGATGATAGTCGCGGCGCGCTGCAAGGCATTGATTTCCAGGTTGGCCGTGGGCGGCAGCAATAAAATTTGCACATCAGGATCCACACCCACCGCCTCCTGTACTTCGGCGAGAACCGCCGTGCCTTCCGGATCATCCGTGGCGGTTCCACCGGCCAATACCAAACGGCAATCGTGACTCTGTTTCACGATGCGATAGGCGGCGACCACTCCCAGCGGATCTTTAAACCGATCGAACCGCGATACTTGGAGCAAGATCGGCTTATCCGTCGGAACATTAAGCTTCTCCAATACCGACGTGATCTCCTCCTGGGTGAGTTCGCGATTCTTATCGCTTAAGGGATCGATGGACGGGTAGACGATGAATTGCGGCACCGGCAGACGACGCGCAAATTTCTGGAGCGATACGATGGCCGCGTCGTACTGCGACACGAACGGCCTGAGAAATTGCCATACCGCCGGTTGGGGAGTAGACACATCGATGTGACACCGCCACAACCATCGCGCTCCGGACGGACGGGATCCGATGAGGGCCGCGGGTTGAGGGTCATGGATCATGGCGACGTCCGCGTCCAAGTTCAGATGCTGGGCGTTATCCCGATTTGTTTCAAGATAAGCGTCGAACATCCCCTTCGTGATGTGTTGAGACGTCCCTTGCAACGCGTTGTGGAAACTCTTCGTCGTTTGATAAAACGCATCCGACCCGACCATGACTTCCCATCTGGTTTGAATTCCAAGTTCATCGAATAACGGCAAGAGACGATGCAGCATTTCCGCCACTCCGCCGCCGTAGCGGGTGGAATTCACGTGCAACATACGTGTTCCTTCCAATCGCTTACCGAGTTGGCGCAAAAATTCGATCGTACCGGGCGGTGTGACCGCCCGGTACTGTTCAAGGAGTTCCGCCATATCCCTTCAGTTCTCCATCGCATAAGGAGACGATACGCGCTCTCATACCATCCAGATTAAGCCCCAGCCGCACCACGCGCTGCACTTGCGCCGCAAGCTCCGGCATGTTTAACCCGTCGTGGGCCGACAACCAATGGGAAAAGTCGTCGAAACCTGGGGTTTTTCGCATCCGTGCCTCGCAAAGATGAAAATAGAGCGCGCCCGCTTCGACTTCCTGCACAGCATTTCTAAATTCCGACAGCGTCCACGCCTGTCGATCCAACGGCGCTTCGATGACATAGGACCGCACAAAATCAAAAGGCTCCGCACCCATGATGCGATACACGGACGGATGGTGACTGAGATGGTCATCGATAATGGCAATGACGTCTTGTCGTAACGCTTCTATCGAGAGGTAGGCAAATGGATCCAGCACCCCCAGCCGCTCACCGAGGATACGATCATGGGCATACAGCGCCGCCCAAGTGGCGAAGTCGTTGGGATACAACGTCTGGGCGTAGGCATGGCGTAAATAGTAACTATGGGTATGGTAATAGATGCTGTCGGAGGGCACTTCCTCCATCAACTCCAAGAGTCGAGGCACATCCGTCGCCCGCTTGCCTAACACTTCGCGCAGCTCCATGCAGCTGACGAACTGAAACGGGCGTATCGCTCGACGGTCTTCGTTGACGGAAGATTTCATGCTGCCGACTTGTGCAACTGAGTTTCCTGACCAGGCTGCGGTCGGAGTTGCGATCGCTTTCTCGAAAGGTTTGTGGTATCGGAACCGATGTCCTGCTCATTCCGAAACTGCGTCGTCACGAATGCCGTTTCCTCAACCGTCAGAGCACCCCGTGGAGGATGCCGAGCATCCTCGTATTCTCCACGCTCGATACAGTCTAAATATTGCGCCCAAGACAACAGCGTCCCCTGACACATCATTCTGTCGGACGGCATCGACGTCATCTGCACTTCCAATCGCCTGATCAGTTCGCTCATCAACCACCGCGGGACTTGCAATCGACGCCCTGGGTAAACATACCCAAAAAGAATCAAGTGACTCAAGAGCACTCTCCAGTGCGGGTTGAATCTCCAGAGCAACCGTGGCCAGTCAAGTGTCTGAGAACATGCGTGAAGCAGATGGGCGATATCGGCCCCATGATAGCGTTCCCGATCCATGACAAACGCTTTCGATCAGATCATCTCCCCCACCGGTACGAGGAAGACCGACTCTTTCAAGAGCATGACCTTGGGCGCTTCACTGAACCGTTTGGTATCGACGGCACAAATCCCGTTACCGGATCCAAAAATCAGATCAATGACATGATCTCCCTGCCGTGCCTTACAGATCCAATGGGGAAAACGGACTTCCGTATGATACCCCCTTTCTGCAAGAACCTGCATCAGTGGTTCGACATCCTCTCGATGCACGAACACATCGAGATCTTTGGTTCGACGTACCACGCCGGTATAACTTTCCAACGCGAAGGCCCCACCGACCAGAAACGGAATTCCCGACTGTTGTATGGTTCGCAGGACCTGTCGATAGAAGGATGTGCAGACATGGTCGGTGAGCTCTGTCAGGCTTATCTTGACTCCACCGACTTCAACGGAAGCTGCAAGACTCGTAAAAATGGTTGCGGGCAATCCTGTTGGAGCAACAGCGAAAGGGCGACGTTGTACACAGGGATTCCGGACCACATACGCCCCTCAATGGATTCATGATGGGCATGGCCGTGAAAGACCGCCGTCACTCCGTGCCGATTGATCGGCTCCTTCAAACGGCTCGTTTCCAGAAATGGAACTATTTCCGTGGCTTCTCCCAGCACGGTTCCTTGGATGGGCGCATAGTGCATCACGACGACGCGAGGCGACGTGGTGTGCTTGGCCAATGCCGACTCTAATTGAAGCGCCTCCTCGACGGATTCGTCCACAAACTGTTTCAGTACCGGCGCTCCCCACGATTGCAGGAGTCGATCCCCGAACCCTCCTGCAAATCCTTTGACGCCGACAAACTCCACTCCCAGTATCTCCACGGATGTGCCATCGAGCACGCGAATCCCCTGACGTTCGAAAATATCGGTCAGGGTACTTGCCTGCCCCGATTCATAATCATGGTTTCGCCAATACGGCGACGACAGGAATTCCTTTCAGAGCCGCAAGCGCAGTGGTGAAACGGTGAAACGTTGCGCCTCCTCAGGCTTCCCGTAGTCGGTGATGTCGCCGCACAACAAGAGGACGTCGCAACGCCGAGCGATCTCCGCGAAGAGTGACTTCAGCTCCTCGATACCGAACCTGGGACAATGCAGGTCGCCTATGGCTCCGATCCTCACCTGTCCGTTAACCGACATCTCAATCAGATTATTTCCTACTTTCCTGTTGAGCCGTTTGAACCCGAAGGTTGTTTTCGACTCGCCTCACCCCATTCACCTGTTTCGCGAGTTTCCCCGCTCGTGCCTTTTGTTCCGATGTGTAGACCACTCCACTAAGTTGCACGATCCCTTGATCGGTGTCGACGTCGACTCGCGTAAAATTGGCCTTGCGATCGGCCGTCAGCTTCCTTTGCACGGCCGCCGTCACAGCAGCGTCGCTCATGATCTGGGAAGCCGTTTCTCGGTGATCGTCTGGCATGCCGCAAGCTCGCCGGCAATGCTCAGCACCGAGATAAAGAACATACTTCGCACCGAGCGTGTCCTTTTTGAATGAGCGTCAAACCGATTACAGTGCTGAACGCCCCGGCTCACGCACGACGTCTTGGGCTTGTTTGGCAAATTCTTTGGCCGAACGTCCGGCCTCGCGAACCGCTTCCTCTGCTTTGTTATAATGTTCTTTTCCACGTTCCACCGTGGTATCCCACGCCTCTTGCCCCTTCTCCACCAGATCATCCTTCGCGCGATTGGCATAGTTGCGTAACAGACCGCGCAGCTCCGAGCCGGGCTGAGGGGCAAACAGTAACGCGATGCCGGCTCCAATCAACGCTCCGGCCATAAAAGCCGACCATCCCGCGGCTTCTCCGAATCCTTCATCGTAATAGTTACCGTTGCGCATAAGATCGTCCTCCTTTTGATGTTTAGGAAATGAACGTTTGGTGACTACATGAAAGTGTCTTTAATCTGTCGTTCCGCCTCAAACCAGTGGAACCAATCGTTGCCAGGTTTACAGCCGTCCTCCTGAAACAACCTAAAAGCCCGCTCCGCGATTCGGCGATGCATCGCCGAATCATCATCGCCCCCTTTGATGTCCATTGGAAACAGCAGCCGTTTGTTCGAAAGCCTGTCCGGTTTCCCGCAACGCAACAGCCAGCTCCTCTTGCATCTTCTGTCGCGCCTGCGGGGACGTGGAACGGGGGGATTTCTGCGATGACTGTCGTCGGACAGGATGTTCCCCACGGCCCTCTCCGCTCGTATCAGCGCCGCTCAACATCGTCTCATCCGCCTTATCGGCCCTGATCTTCTGTCCCTTGTCCAATGCTCTCTCTTTACTCTTGTCCGACCGTGCTCGTGCCATGACTCTCCTCCACTCGTCTTTCTCGATAGTGCCCCGGTTGTCAAGAGTGGACGCCATCGGTTGCAGCCTAATGCCGCCGGCTGTTGACGGACCCCTTGCTGGGCAAACGCCGCAGGCGACTGATGCCCGAGCCGAGAATGCCGCCGCTGCCGGTTATAGAACAGCTCGATATACTCCGTGATCTCACGCCGAGCCTGCTCACGGGTTTCGTAGCGCCGATGATGCATTCATTCTTCAGCGTCCCCCAGAAACTTTCCATTGGAGCGTTGTCATAGCAGTTCCCCTTCCGACTTATGGACGGGATCAGCCCGAACTCCCGCAGCTGATCCTGATAGTCCTAGGCACAAGACTGTGAGCCACGATCGGAGTGGTGGATCAGTCCCGGGCATGGGCGTTTTGCCCCCAGTGCCATGACCAGAACCTGCTTTACCAAATCCGTCGTCATGCGGCCCTCCATCGCATGCCCGACGACCTCACAGGTATAGAGATCGTTGATCCCCGCCACGTACAACCACCCTTCAGCAGTGGGGATATCGGTGATATCGGTGACCCACGTCTCGTTTGGGCGCGTGGCGACAAACGTTTGGGCCAAGACATTCTCCGCCACCGGCAGCGCGTGCGTCGAATCCGTCGTGGTCGTGAACCGGCGCACCTGTCGACAACGCAGGCCCAATTTCTTGCGCAGTCGTTTGATACGCCCAACCCCAGCAGGGAACCCGTCCGCACGCAGTTCGGCTTGCAGCCGTTCCGGCCCATAGGTCTGCCGGGTGCGCACACGGGCGGCCTGGATTGCCACTTCCAACCGCGCATTCTCCTGCGCTCGTTTTGACGGACGCCGATGCAGCCAGGCATAGTACCCACTTCGAGACACCGCCAGCACCCGACACAACAGACTCAGGGAATACTGGAGACGCAGCGTCTTCATGAGCGCGTACCGGGCAACTGCGCCTTCGCCACATACGCGGTGGCTTTTGTTAAGATGTCCTGCTCCATCCGAGCCTCAGCAAGTTCCCGCTTGAGCCGAGCCAGCTCCGCCTCCAGCTCCGTCACGGGCCGTCGGCTCTCGCCCAGCGTCGCGAGCTGGCCCTGCCGAGCTTGCCCCACCCAGCGCTCGAGCGTCCTGCCCGACACGCTCAGGCGTCGGGCGGCCTCCGGCATCGTCACCTGTTGTTCCAAGACCAGCCGCACGGCCTGCTCCCGGAATTCCTTCGTAGACTGCGGTCGCGGGACCTGTTCCATCTCACACCTCCAGCCCTCTCAGTGTAGGTTGAATGCGTCCACTTTTTCGACCCTAGGAGTCTGTCCGACATTGACCTCCCCCCTTTTGCACGGAGAGCGCAAATGG
>JBBIKN010000154.1:0-7062 GCA_037445435.1 Nitrospira sp.
CCAAGATAGATCTGCAGCGATGGTTCCTCTTGGGAGCCGGATCGTTCACGCTCCTGTTCTTCGTCTCTCTGGGCGCAACGCCGGTAGTGTCACAGGGTGCCTCGACTCAACCGCGGTTCGAATACCGTGTGGTCGAGGTTCCGCCGGACACGCGCAGCATTCAAGCCGCGCTGGATGAGTATGGTCATGCAGGATGGGAGCTGGTGGCGTTTGAGATGGGCGAATTGCAGGCGCCGAGGATGATCTTCAAGAAAGGGACATCCACCGTCCCATGAGAGAGGTTGAAAGGCATTCGGCATGTGTCGGGTGTGATTGGATATCGGACAATTTGAAGAGAGGATGCGATGGGATCTCTGAAGTGGCGCCTTGGGGGAGTGATGCTCCTCTTCTGCTTGTTAGGAGGCTGCAGTACCGGTTTGGCCGGAAAAGACTCAGTGGGAAGCGTACCATTGGAGGCGGTTGCAGACTATCTCCATTCGGTCCTGATAGCCGACCGGACATTTTACACCGTGCACGTGGTAGAGCGAATGGAGCGGAGGGGTGTGATCGCATCATCGGAGCAGTGGCGTTCGGAAAGTGCGCTCCCCCTTCCAGCCCAATTTGTTCAGGAATCATCGCATTTGGCTGAGCTGACGGGAAGTCCCGTGCGGTATCGGTTGATCAGCCTCACCCCGATCAACAAGCAGAACGGCCCGCGAACCGAGTTTGAACAGAAGGCACTCGAGGCGGTCATGAAACACCCCGAACAGCCATACAAAGGCCTCGTCAGTGAGGAAGGTGGCAGATATTTCCAAGCCGTCTATGCTGACCATGCTGTGTCACCCAGTTGTGTGACCTGTCATAACGCCGACCCACGCAGCGCGAAGCGCGACTATAAGCTCAACGATGTGCTGGGAGGAGTCCTGATTTCAATTCCGGTATCCGAGTGAGCGGCCAACACATATTGCGTCTCTGGCGCTAGCAGAACGCCCTTTCAAGGAGGAGTTATGGATAGGTCACGAGTGAAACGGTTGTCAGTCAGAACAGGGGTCATGGCAGTTGTCGTGCTGGCGATGGCGTCGCCTTTTCGCGGCCCAAATCCGGTCCGAAGCGAAGAACCCGCGAAGGGAGCGGCTTCCGCGCAAGGGTTACTCATGAAGGCGCATGACCAACTGGAGATCGCCCTCCACTATGTCGATCTGGCCATCGCCTCTCACCAGCCAGGTGTCGGCTGGCACAAGACCCAGACGCAGCGAGCGATCAACGTCGTCGTGGGAGCGGGCAATCCGGAATTCAACAAAGAAGTAGAGAATCCGTGAGATGGCCATGGCGTGATGAAGTATCTTCAGGAGGCGCACGAAGCGATGAAGGGCTGTAGTCCCATCAATACCTGCGACGCGATCGAGGGCAGCCTGGAATACCTGAGAACCGGGCTGGAGCTGCGCCAAGCCCGGATGTTCGGTGCGTTGCTTCGGGCGGCGCATGACACACATAACACACGGTCGTCGACAATCGGGGCCTTCGAGTACGCGATTCATGTGACTGAACATATGCCGCAACACAAGTAAGTGGAGTGAGTCAGGGCTGAGCAGGGCGCGCGCGTACGCGGCCCCTGCTCGTCAAGACGGTGAGGGACGGAAAGAGAGTGAGAGATGATGCCAGCCGGGATGGTGCCTATCATAGGAGGATTGGCCGTACTGCTGAGTCTGGCAGTGGTGGTCGAAGCGCAACATGAGCATGGGCTCCCCCTGATCAAAGATGGAACTCCCATTGAGAGTCGGCAGGACGAGCGCGCAGTACTCGGGCTTGGTCAGGCAGCTGAAGAGGGGTTGAAGCTGACGATGCGGGAGCACTTGGAAGCGATCCGTGACATTGTCGTCGCGTTAGGGCGGCAGGATTTCGACCAGGCAGCCAAAGTGGCCCACGAGGAACTCGGCTTTCCCAAACATCACCTTGCCATGCAACGTGAGGCTGGAGCGACATTCCCTCCGAAGTATCACGAACTCGCGATGGCACACCATCAGGCGGCGGAGGACTTGGCCACGGTGATTTCTTCGAAGGATCTCAAGACGATTCTGCCGCAGCTTGAGAAGACTATCGGAGCCTGTGTGTCTTGCCACCAAGCCTATAAGTTGTGACGGTTGATCATGCTGGACGAAAAGACCAAGGCCATGATCCTCGAAGCTCTCAACGATGAGTACAAGGCACGCGCCCTCTATCGGCTGGTAATCAAGACGTTCGGCGCAGTCAGGCCGTTCATCAACATTGTCCGTGCAGAAGATACTCACGCAAAGGCGCTCGAAGTCCTCTGCGCCAGGTACGGGATTCCCCTTCCGGCAGATGAGTGGGATCGGACGTTGCAGCCGCCCGCCTCGGTTCTCGAAGCCTGTCGGGCTGGCGTCGAAGGAGAGATCGAGAATATCGCCATGTATGACCGTTTCCTGAAGAGCACCGAGATTTCGGACATCCGAGGTCTGTTTCAGCGGCTGCAAGCCAGATCTCGAGACGCTCATCTTCCAGCGTTCCAACGCTGTGTGGCACGAGGTGAGGGAGTGGGGCGTGCGCGGGGTCAAGGCGGCCCTTTGAGCAGGACACGAGCTGGTTCTGGGCCGAGACGACGTCGGAGAAGGGGGGTATGACTTCGATCCTCGAAAAAGGCGGCGGGACGTTTGCAGGCATCAAAATGCTGCTGTGCGAGAATCCGCTTCCGCCGCTGGAGGAGGCGATCGCCGCCGCGCAGGAAGAATTGGCTTGCAGTAATTATTACACTGAAGCCTACTCCGCCCCGCTTCGCCGGCTGTTGAGTGAACAGCTTGCCGTTCCGGAGCGACTCATTCACATCAATGCTGGTTCTGAACTCATTCTCCGCCAGATTTTTTCACGGCTCGGCCGGCGCGTCCATTTGTTAACGCCGACCTATGCTCTTTTCCCTGAGATTGCCGACTCCTACAGCGAAACGCCGCTGCTGCCGCAAGACAATTTCACATTTGATTTGACGAAACTTGCGGTTCCATCGGGCACCACGCTGGTTGCGATCGTGAACCCCACTAATCCCAACGGCGGCACGTTCGACATGACTCCTCTTCCTGATTTGCTGATACGGCACCAGGAGACATATTTCTTGGTGGATGAGGCCTTCGTCGGCATGGCCGGTGAGTCGGTGGCCTCTTGGGTTCCGCGCTATCGAAATCTTCTAGTCACGCGCACGCTGTCCAAGGCCCATAGCCTGGCCGGTTTCCGTGTGGGCTATGCCATTCTTCCTGAGTCGCTCGCCGACGATCTCAATCGGAACAACGATGCCTATCCGTTAGCCAGGGCGAGCGAGGCTGCCGCGATCGCCACACTACGACAGGAAGACAAAATTCAAGCGCGGGCTGTTGCGTTGCGGGGATGGGCGAGGGAGCTTGCCCTTGAATTGGAGAAACTCGGAGCGAAGACATTTCCATCGGAAACCTATTTTGTCTCGCCGATGTGGCACCGCATGACGCGACAGTCGTCGCGGCTCGGCTTCGGCAGCGGAAGATACTCATCAAGCCTCTGAACAATCCGCAACTGGGTTCGGGGTACATGCGTGTGACGACGGCGTTGCCCGAAGACAACAAACACTTTCTTGACGCGATGAGGGCGGTATTGGCTGAGAGCTGATCAGGTTATGAGGGACGAGCGGAACAAGATTCAATGAATCCGACGGAGGGAGGACACGTGATGGTGACGCAGCGATTTCTGATGGTGTGCTGTCTTGCAGCCGGCATGATACTAAGCCTTGTGCCCTTCTCGACTCAGTTACAGGCCCAATCATCTCTTTCCGTTGGAACTGTAACCGTCGATGGCATCACCGTCCCGGACATCGG
Source organism: Nitrospira sp. (assembly GCA_037445435.1). Taxonomy (GTDB): domain Bacteria; phylum Nitrospirota; class Nitrospiria; order Nitrospirales; family Nitrospiraceae; genus Nitrospira_D. Next base: position 3,831 of record JBBIKN010000154.1, read on the forward strand.
GCCGCTGCCGACTGTCGTGCCGATCCCTCCAGGGAACCTCAACTATGCGGCCAAGGTGGAGTTGGGCAAGCAGCTCTATTTCGACGGCCGGCTCTCAAAGAACAACGCGATCTCTTGTGCCTTTTGCCACAACCCCTTCACCGGCTTTGCCGATCCGCGCCAGACCTCGATCGGCGTCGGTGGCGGTCTTGGGGGCCGTCAAGCGCCTACTGTCTATAATACGGGGTTCATTCCCCTTCAATTCTGGGATGGCCGCGCTGGGTCGCTTGAAGAGCAGGCTATCGGGCCGATCGTCAATCCTGTCGAAATGGCCGAAACGCACGAAAACGTGGTGAAGAAGTTGGGCAAGATCAAGGGCTATCAGCAGCAGTTTCGAGCTGTCTTTGGCACAGATGTGAATCTGCAGGGGATTGCCGAAGCCATTGCTGCCTACGAGCGCACCGTCGTCTCGACAAACTCTGCCTTCGATAAATATGTGTTGGGTGACAGCAAGGCGATGGACGAGGGCGCAGTCCGAGGAATGGCATTGTTCAAAGGGAAGGCGTGCTGCATCCTCTGTCACAACGGACCGAATTTCACCGATAACCAGTTCCATAACCTGGGCGTGCCGCAAGTCGGGCCGATGAAAGAGGATCTGGGCCGTTTCTACGTCACCCGGCAAGAGCAGGACAAAGGTGCTTTCAAAACTCCGACATTACGCAGCATCGCGGAGACGGCGCCCTTCATGCACGACGGCGCCTTCAAGACGCTTGAAGAGGTCTTAGACTTTCTTGATCAGGGTGGAGGGCAAAACTCGAACCTGAGTCCGATGGTGAAGCCTCTCGGATTGAGCCAACAAGAGAAAGCCGATCTGATCACGTTCCTGAAAGCGCTCACCGGTGAGAAAATCAAGTTCGAGATGCCGAAGTTGCCGAAGTAGGAACGGGTCGATTCCGTTCTCGGTCTAAACAATGGAGGGCATTATCATGAAGCGACAATTAGGTGTCTGGTTTGGGGCAACCGGGTTATTCATCGCGATGGCCGTGTGCCCCGTCTTTGCCGACGAAGGCCATGGGATGATGGGGCATGGTGGTCACGATCAGGATGAACAGGACGACCACAGGGGACACTATCTGAAGCATCTGTTGAAACATGCCAAGGAGTTTGGGTTGACGCAGGAACAGATCGGCAAGCTCAAGGCCATCCAGCTGGACTTCAAACGTACGGAGGCCAGGTTGGAAGCCGACACGAAGGTGGCGAAACTTGAACTGTACGCGCTGTTGGATGATGAGCAGGCCGATCTCAATGCCATCCAGGCAAAAGTCGATCAACTGAAAAAAGCTGAAGGGGCCTGTCTGTTCGAGGCGATCAAAAGTAAGCGTACCGCTATGGCCCTGTTGACTCCTGACCAACGGGAAAAGGACCGCGCCCATCGTGAACAAATGAAGAGTAAAAGCGAAGGCCAGCACGGTGGTGGAGGCATGGGTGGAATGGGTGGCGGCATGAGAGGTGGTGGACACGGTGGACGCGGAGGCGGTGGTCATGGGGGAGGCCAAGCAGGCGGTGGACAGGGGGGACATAGCGCCGGCGCTCCTGAGAGCGGAGGATCCGGTGGAGGCCAGGAACACCAGCATTGAGTTCAACGACGGTATCGTCAAGGAGGTGATGCCATGATGAGCGAGCAGGGATTTCGGTTTGGGATAGCGCTCGCGGGTTGCGTCGCGATTCATCTGCTTTCGTGGCCTGCAGCCCAGGCCGGTGGCACCGCGCGGGAACAGGCTGCGCAGGAGACCGCCAGCACCTTTCTCAAGGAGTTAGGTGCAGCCATGACAAGGGAAATGGCCAAGGGCGGTCCGACGGAGGCGATCAAGGTCTGTGCCGAGCTTGCCCCGGAGATCGCCGGTCGGCTGTCCCGGGAACACGGCTGGCGCGTGACGCGTGTGGGGACGCGTGTGCGCAACCCATTGCTTGGGATGCCGGATGCGTGGGAGCAGAAGGTCTTGGCCGAATTCGCTGAGCGTGCGGCGAAGGGGGAAGCCTTCGCGGGCATGACCTATAGCGAAGTGGTCACGGAACCGGGCGGCCAGTACTACCGGTTCATGAAACCGATCGCCGTGCAGCCGCAATGTCTGCTCTGTCATGGACCAAGCGATCAGATTCCCGAAGAGATTGGAAATGTCTTGAAGAAACAGTATCCATTCGATGCGGCGACGGGCTACAAGGTGGGAGAGCTGCGCGGGGCCGTCAGCATTAAACAGCCGATCGAGCAGGGGAAGGACTGAAAGGCGAAGCGGCGGCATGAGGCTGCAATTCATGGCGTCCACTAGTGACGACCAGGGTCAATCGTGAGCTGGTGGGTTTGGAAGGTCCGCCTGCTGTTCACATCGTGAAAGAGCCCATCAGTGAGTTCAATGTTTGTGGTAAATCGGCGCGACCGGCGCCCGTTCACCGCTTCGGTCATGGGAGCCCATTCCTTTCAGGCGAAAATACGGCGTGCAGGACCAGGTAGACTCCCATGCTGCCGGCAATGCCTAACGCGAAGGAGTCCATCTTGCCAAGTTTCCTGGCCATGGGAACCAGCTCCAAGACGGAGATCATGACCATGGCACCGGCGGCGACCGCCATCAAACAGGGGTTGAGCGCGGGATTGAGATGGATCGCAAACAACCCGAGGATCGCTCCGGCCGGTTCTGCGAACCCCGAGACAATCGCTGCCTTGAACAAGAGCGCCCGGTTCTTGACGGCAACCGCAGGGATGGCCATCGCGAACTCTTCGGGGATATTGTGCAGGGCAATCGCCATGGCGACCAAGACACCGAGAGAAGGCGAGGCCAAGAACGCATTCGCCATCGCAAAGCCTTCCGGGACATCATGCAGGATCAGACCGAATGCCACGAGGTAGGCCGCTCGAAGTTCGACGGACGGAACCTGTTCTCTGCTCAGATGAACATGCGGAATGAGGACATGCAGCGTGAGAATGAGTCCGGCTCCCAGGCTGGCTGAGAGAATCGAGGGCGCGGCTCCTGCTTGGCTTAAGGATTCCGGTATCAGTTCAAAGACGGAAATGAGGACCATGATGCCGGTCGAGAATCCGATGCCCATCGTCGTCATTGTTGGATTGTCTCTCAGGGCGAGGGCGAGGGCCACGCCGATTAAGGTCGTGCCGCCGGAGAGGAAGGCGAGAACGATCACTACAATGTAGGACGCAGGGAACGTGTCCATATACATGTATGGCTGAGGTGAAGGCAGCTAG
>JBBIKN010000155.1:0-7029 GCA_037445435.1 Nitrospira sp.
TGGTGAAGCCAGGCTCCCACTTACCATATTGTCCGAATTACCGGAGCCCCCTCTGCATACAGACAAACCCGATGAAATTGTTGGCGTAATATTCACAGCGAATCAGAACAGCGCCGTTTCCATTGCAGCCAGGCAACGAACCGTTCGACTAGCCAACGACATTGGTAACGACGAAGGAATCTGTCTGAGCCTTTATTTTGAGGGTGGACCGGTAGGAACAATCGGGCTGATACCGTCCAGTCTGAAATCATCATCATCGAGACGGACGCTGTCATACGCGCCATCACCGATGAAAGGTACGGGGTTTACCTCGAGCTCGTAGAAGTCGAAACCGAACTGGCCAACGTGATCCTCCTGATGATTCGCTGGATGCGTGCTGGCGGAAAGGAGTACTCCTCCTACCCACAATTGCAAGCATTTCAAGCCTTTCCCCATTTTGCGATCCCAATGGTGTAATTTCCGGGGAAGATAAAACAGCCGTATTTCAATGGCTCTTTAATTGCCCACCGAACTTTCTCCTTCTTGCCAAGATGGATAAACAAAAGTCTAATAGTATATTAGGATTAATCAGCGTGCGACTCGCAATACCCTGTCTTTGATGCGACTCCACAACCTCGCGGTACAAGCTCCCTAAATGTAGGGCAGTTTGTTCTATGGAGAGAGCTTGCATCCTTTCACGACCCTTGATGCGCCCCCCTCTAGCCCTAACTAAACCCAGTTTGATTCCTAAGTCATCGGGGTCTGCCATAGCGATATGACATCCCTCGATTCCCTCAACTCTTTCGGACACATCCCCTACATCTACAGATACAACGGGCACATTGCACGCCAGAGCTTCCTTGATGACGTTTGGTGATCCCTCGTGCAAGGACGTTAGGAGCACAACATCGCTGGCGTTGAGCCAGAGGGGAACCGCTTCATGAGGCACGCCTCGAAGTTGATGCAAATCTGCATTCAGTCCCGATCGATTGGCTTTGTGAATTGCCGCTTGTGCCAAGTAGAGACGTTTACGAGGATCGCCGGCGTTCGTGGGGAATAAAACATGGAACTTGTCGGGGTCCCATCCTAACTTGTTGCGGCAGTCCACCTGGTCGAGCGGTCTAAACCGCCCAAGATCAATACCGTTGGGAATAATTCGAACCTTCGATCGATTGACGGTACTAGGAAGAGCCTCTTCGAGATTTCGAGATTTGACCACAATGCCAACAGCTCGTCTGGCCGCAATATGCGAGGCCAAAATCCCATATTCACTACTGATTCTTCTTAGTGACCCCGATAGATATTCCCCTAAAAGGTCGGACCCACAGAATGAGACCACCGCCGGCCTATCTTTTACGATGCGCGTCACCCGCTCTGCCAGGACCCCTCCGTACATGGCATGAACCACATCGGGCTGAAACCGCTCGATGCGACTTCGAAGTTCTGCGCCCATGGTGAAATAAGAGCGCATACCTCTCTCACAGCGATCCACGTGCATCACTTCAACATCCAGGCCGCTACGTATTAGCCCAAGGACTTGCTGTTCGACGAAGGTACCCATGGCCGGGTATCTCGGTGTGGGATATAAATTGGTCACCGCCAAAACGCGCATAGATTACCTTAGGCAAGCGTGTGAACTGGTTTAGGTTTTTGGAGAATCAAATAGACGCCGCTTGTTAGCGCATCAGTTGCGTCCATTTTTCGGAATCTCGGGGCCAGAGCGGGTGTTTCAAGCCCATGCGGCGCTTGTTCTCGCTTTATTAGGAGTAATTCAAAACCCACTTTCTTGGCGAGACCCAGGTGGGCACTCAGCGGCTCTCGGTTTAATAGAAATTCGCGCTTTCCTCGGGCCAGGTTCCACTGCCAATCGGAGTAGGCCCAATGTCCGTTCCAAAAAGGCGATCGACCATGAGCTCGAAAATCAATCACATGCGAAGCATAGCCGCCTGGTTTGAGCCATGCAAACATAGCCCGATACGTCTCTTCAAGGCTGTCAACGTGCTCAAGCACAGCTTGTGAGAAGATCAAATCAAGGGAGGCTTCATCAATCTGAGGCAACGACATCCAAGGAACTCTGTACCCTAGAAGAGAATCGTTGTTGAACCCACCTCTGAGCTGATTGCGAATCTCTTGGGCTTTAACGGGGAGATTCGGCCAGTCAATAAGATGACAGGGTAATTCATATGAGTCTATCCGTGGTCCAACGCGAGGAAATTCCGCGTCGTCCGGTACTCGCTCCTTCCGCGAGTACAACAACAGCAATTCGTCGAACATCTTTTCCAAATCCGCCTTGGCTGAATACGCTACAATGTCTAACCCGACGTAGCGGGCCGCTCCAGAAAGTAAAGCCGTAAGGCCAATACCGAGGCTGTCTCCTGGCCCCAACTCCCCAATTTGGGCGCCGCTAATCTTAAAGCCCCATCGATCAAGCATCATGAGATGGCGAAACCAAACAGAATAGCAGTATCGAGCTGAGTCAGATCCCCCGGTTGACGCATGACGTTGACGCCATGCATTCAAGATAGGCACGAAGGTTAATGCTCCTACTAGAATGTGGCGTGCTTTCCAAGCTTGGACCACCGTACACCTCCAATTTTTGGACTCCGCATATCCTACCTATCATCCCAGCCTTCAGCCCGGTAAACAGCAAAAGTCTCTGATCTCAGACGATCAAGCCCGAATGTTTGCTCAGCTTTGATTCGCCCAGCATCTCCCATCCGACGACTCAACTCACGGTCTTCGAGAAGTGTTGCCATACGATCAGTTAATGCAGTCCCATCCTCTCTTGGTACCACGAATCCTGTTTTGCCGTCGTCCACCAGATGAGGAATATCACCAGCATCTGTCGCAATAACGGCACGGCCACAGGCCATTGCCTCCATGATGACATTCGGACAACCTTCGCTGTCGGCGGTATGCACCAGAAAGGCCGCATCGGCGAGCAGATCCGGAATATCGTGCCGAGCGCCCAGAAACCGAATTAGATGATCCACATGAAGACTTCTCGCCATAGCCTCCAGTTCCTCTCTCAGGAGTCCTGATCCAGCAAGAAAGATTTCAAGACATAGGCCCTTCGAGGCAAGAAAACCGACGGCTCGAATTAACCGATCCCATCGCTTTACCGATGACAGGCTTCCTACAGCAAGGATATGTCCCCGTTCAGGGTGTGGCCGAGGTGAGTACCGATCCAGATCGACTCCATTCGTAACGACATAGATGCGGCGCGGCCGATACATCCTCGCGAATCGCCTGGCCTCCTGCTCCGCATTAAAGCTATTGTAGATTTGGCTGGACGGCCATCGCCCGCAGAGTCGCCCCAATATCTGCCCGGCTTCCCGTCTGTCTCGACTGAAATTGCTTCGTACCGACCCAATAGGGATGGCTCCTGTACCTTGAGCTGCCCACCAGACAGCAATATTTGTGTAGAAGGAATATGAATGAATAACTTCAGGTCGCACAGAACATACCAGACTGCGCAATGCTCGTAACTTGGGAAATGGTGTGGAGCTCTCCCCTAGACGTATGACTGGCACATCAAGCGCTCGAAGATCGTGAGCATAGTGATCATCTCGAGAGTTACCCCAGACGGCTACCGCCGGTTTGTATCGTCCTCGATCCATGGATCGAATCAGATAGACAAGCTGTCGCTCTAACCCGCCCAGGCGCAATTGGCCAACTATGTAGAGGAGGCGACATTCCATCAATGCACGCCTATCGGGACAACATTGGTACAGTGATTCTCTTCCTTCAGAATCATCGGCTCGACCGACGCGAACGTCACTTCGTGGAGAGAAAATTGGTCACTCTGGCATCGAGACGTGCCTCTCGCACCTTGAGCCACGAGGGGTGGCTCAGCCTACCATGCGCAGCCGTATTCTGCTTATACGGCCCTGCGCCACGCGGGCACCCGACCTCATTACCCACGGTGACCTCGGAAACTCCTCGACCCGTCGTTGTGTCGGTATGTACGGAGACATCCGACGGCGGGCTGCTCTCCGGAGGAGATTGCCGGGCGGCTCCGCCGCACGCATCTTGCGATATCGACTGCTGCGGCCAAATTGCCAACATGACGCCGATCACTGAGCGGCCTCCTGAGGTCGCCACCCGGGCGGTGTCGAGCCACTGGAAAGGTGACTTCGCTCGCAACGGGTCAGCCGTGGCATTCTGGTCGAACAGACCACCCGCCCGATCTTGTTGGCCAAAATGGACGGCGCAGATGCCGCGAGTGCCTGTCGCAGGTTCTCCAAGAAGCTCCGACACGTGCCTGCCCACTGCACCACACCCTGACCTATGAGCGGGGCAAAGAGATGGCCACGCACGAACGGTTGGCGAGGCGCCTTGCGATCGCTGTCTTCTTTGCAGATCCCAATTGTTCCTGGCAACGCGGTTCCACTGAAAACAAGAATGGTCTGCTTCGGCAGTAGTTGTCGCAAGGCGCCGACTGATGAGGCACCCTCAACAGAGGTCGACCGCCATCACCTATCGGCTGAACATGCACCCTCGTAAATGTCTCAACGTTGCTACGCGCCTGGAAATCTATGCACACGTGCGTCATGATTCACCAATTGCACTTGGAACTCGAAACCGACCATTAAAACCCCGGTCTAAAAAAGAGTGTCTCTTCAATGTCATTTAGATGTAGGTCAACATCATCAGATCGGATTAAAAAGTACCCCCGTTCTTGTTGGAAATCACGTCTTGACTCCGCAATTTCACTAATGATCACGAGCAGCGGTAGTTGACAGTGGTTCGAGTGTAACTGCCCGCGCCGGGCGGCGAATCTTCTTCTGAGTCGAGGGAACTCCCTTTGGCTATTTTAACCTACACTGACTACAAGAGAACGAATCATGGTCAACAATTTTCTTTATTTTTTTAATTACTTAATCATATTTAAGATTGGCATGATGATTGCTGGAATTTATGACGCAGCTGCAACTTAGCGTACTGTGGACCACCAAGGAGATGCCATAATGATTCGACTTAAGCAAGCCATCGGAGCCTGTATTCTTGCCACTTCCCTATTGCCAACCATTGCCACCCACGCGGCAACGTACTATGTAGCCACCACAGGGAACAATGGTAATCCTGGCACAAGCTCCCTCCCGTGGAGGACGGTGGCCTACGCCGCGTCTAAAATGGTCCCGGGGGATACAACCTATGTGAAGGGCGGGACGTACCAAGAGGGATTGATCCGATTCGGTCGATCCGGCACCTCGTCGGCTCCCATCAAGCTCCTGAGCGCTCCTGGCGAATTCCCTATCGTTAATTTTATCGACAAGACACCAGATCGTCAGATTCGTATTCAGAACTACGATGGCAGTCAAAAGGCGATGGCTTGGATCACGATTGAGGGGTTTGAGATTCGGAATGGGTATGTTGGCATCAAGATGATCAACGGCCAGAATCTTACGATTCGGAGGAATTGGATTCATCATCATCTTACGCATGGGATTTTCGGGAATGCCACCAAGTCTCTGATCGACCGGAACAAGATCAATCACAATGGCGACTTCTCTCGCTGTGCCAGCACTCCGTCAATCTGCAACCAACACCACGGCATGTATGTACATGGTACGGCAATCACGGTCACAAACAATCTCTTTTACGACAACCTTGCCACTGGTGTTCAACTAAACGGGACAGTCAGTTACAATTCTACTACACATCCAGCTCCGGAGTTTGCCCTCTCTCACAACTGGGTCATCACCAACAACACTTTTGCCTACCAAGGTCATGGGGCTGGCATCGTCGTGTGGGGGGCCAATTGTGATTCTGCTCGGATCGAGAACAACATTCTCTATGAGAACTATGTCAAAGGTGCTTCTTACCATACGAATGGGATTGCTTTCACAGGAGCAACCAGTAGTACGGGGATCGTGATTAGAAACAACTTAGCCTTCGCCAGTGGGTCTGGTGGCACAAAGTTTCTCGGCACTGGGGGAAGTTACACGCAATCCGGCAACATCGTGAACACGCTCAACCCGAAGTTCGTCAACGCCCCTGCCACACTCCCGTCGTCGCCGAATTTCGCCCTAGCCTCAGGAAGCCCGGCCGTCGACAAGGGCTTGTCCATCTCTGCGGCCAAAATATCGTACCCCGGCACGACTCGACCACAGCTATCTGCCTATGATATTGGCGCTTATGAATACTATGGTAGTAGTAGTCTCGCTGCACCAACATCACTGCAGACTGTTAACTGACGAACGTGGCGCCGCGGTGGGGTTAATCGTTCTGAGAATAACCGGCCCAACGTGTCCTCATTTCATCCACCACCGTTTGCCTGTCGAAGCATCACGTACAGGCAATCGGTGGTCTGGTGACCTTCCAGAGCTTAAACACATTGTTAATGGTACAAGTCAGTACTTGCTCCCTCTGGAGCCCATCATCAGGTGCAGGAAGAACTGCCTGAATCTGTAGAACCTCTACTAGCCTCTAACAGGTCAGATAGATTCTAATTTACTAAGGAAGGTCTGATTTATTCTGAATTTCGATCACGGGCCAGTCGAATATCAGGTATGTTGAGAGTTCGTTGGCAAAAAACGGAATTAATCAGACCTTCCCTAATTGAGAGGAAGGATCAGGATCCTGCCCTGGCGCTTTTTCAAGCCTTGAAACCTCCTATTTGAAATGTCTACCATCAAATTGCTTGAACAGCCAGCAGAGGGCTAAGGCTGACGAATCCTAGTGCTTCTTTCCGCTTACACGGTTTATAACCCATGAAGAGTTGTGAACCAACTCGAACACATTTTCATACATTTTCTTCTTCACTTCCGAGGTATAAACAGCAAGTGTGGAAATAGGAAAAGGGCGGTGGCAACCTTTCGGGTGACCAAACCCACCGGGCCGAGGCCCGGCCACGAAAGGAGCCACCGCCATGAATGAGCAGAGCACAGGGACAGGAATCGAGTCAAGGAGTCTGTGGCGCCATCTGGAGGAGTTTGTGCGTGACCACATTCAGCAGTTCGTGCAGCGGCTGTTAGTGGAAGAAGTCACGATGCGGCTAGGAGCCTGTCCGACATTAGGCCCAACGCACTTGTGTGCAGGCACTGA
>JBBIKN010000156.1:0-6985 GCA_037445435.1 Nitrospira sp.
CCATGTGGTCAGGCCTGCCGCTCCTATGGCACGCATGGCTATGGAGGCGAGTGCTGGCGACGTGCCGGTCTCACCGGGGGAACTGAAGGTCGAAGCCACGGTAACGCTGGTCTACGAAATCGCGCCGAACTGATGGGCGGCTCTTCCAGAACGACCGAATAAGGCTCCTTGTGGGAAAGATGATGGAGTAGTCGTTGCAGAACAGAGGGCGTGGTGATAGCATTGTGATAGCTTAATCCATCGGACCGAAGGAGGCCTGCACATGGCACAGGTTCTTGTTCGAAATTTGAAGGAGAGAGTCGTAGCAAGGCTCAAAAAGCGAGCCGCACAGCGAGGACGCTCACTCCAGGCCGAAGTCAAACAGATTCTGGAGGACGCGGCGGCGGAGGCCGATCAGACCGACGTGTGGAAGAAGATCGAGAAATTCCGTGAGCGTATGGTGCGATCCGGCAAGACGTTCAGTGACAGCGCGGAACTGATTCGCGAGGATCGCGACAGGTGAATGCGTGTGTCGTCGATGCGAGCGTGGCGGTGAAATGGTTCCTGCCGGAGGTTCATTGGGAAGCGGCATGGCGCTTGAGGGACTCGCAAACCGCTCTCCATGCGCCGGCCTTTTTCGAGTTGGAATTCAGTAATGTCTTGTGCAAGAAGGTGCGACGCGGCGAGCTTTCACGGCAGGATGCGAACCTCATGCTGGAGCAACTCGGACGAGTGACCATCAACCGCCATCCTGATGCGCGGCTCGTTCGAGCGGCGCTGGACCTCGCTCATCAACTGCGACAGAACCTGTATGATTGCTTGTATTTGGCATTGGCGTTGCAACTCAAAACCCATCTGGTTACGGCTGACCAACGTTTCCACCACGCCCTCCAAAACACCACGTTGGCATCCCATCTGCTCTGGATTGAGGACCTCCTGTGAGGTAGAAGCCCTATTTGGGCTACAAAGGGTTTCAGTGTGGTTCTAGCGGTGCCCACCCCCTCGCATTCCGAGTTCTCAAGAAGGTTGACTGATAACTTGACTCATTTTCTCCAATCACCAACTGAAATAAGGTAATAGCGCGCTCCCTTTTACCCTATTCCTGCTCCTCATTACCGTGTTTCAATCCATGCTGTCAGTCGCGCATGTCCCTCTAACAGATGATTTCTGCTAAGGAAAAGAGTATCCTGCGGCGCAATTGCTTGCATCCACATTAGGGGCCAGGTGAATGGCGAAGAAAGCCAAGTCTGCCATAAAGAAGGCACAGACCGAGCCGTACAAGCATCTCGAGGCGAAGAGCCTCATGCGGCCGGAGGTGGGGACGCAGGCGCAGTTCAAGAAGAAGAAATCTCCGAAGACCTACCGCTACGATTCCTCGCTCTCGCCTGCGCTCGATTGGGATGCCAAGAATCCGACTCGCGAACAGGGCGAAGCGCTCATCAAGCAAGTCCTTGATGCCAAAAGCCTTGAAGAGGCCAAGGTTGCCGCATCCAAGCTTAAGAGTCTCAGCAAGCCGTTTCTAAACTGGGCAGGCAAGGCAGAGCGGCTGTCATTCGATGTGCCGACCTTGCCGCTGTTCATCCACGAACGGCTTTCGACGAAGGCCATTATCGAAACGCTGGCTGGGCATAAGACGGACAAGCAAAAGGATATGTTCGCCCTCTTCGGTGATCCGCAGCATTCGATCACTGATCAAGTGCTGAAAGCCTACGAATATCAGGACAACTGGACGAATCGGATGGTCCTGGGCGATTCACTCGTCGTGATGAACTCACTGCTGCACTACGAAGGGCTCGGTGGCCAAGTGCAGATGATCTATATGGACCCTCCGTACGGGGTGAAGTTCGGCAGCAACTTCCAGCCCTTCGTCCGCAAGCGCGATGTCTCCCATAACGATGACGAGGACATGACCCGCGAACCGGAAATGGTTCAGGCCTATCGGGATACCTGGGAACTGGGCTTGCACTCGTACCTAACATACTTGCGCGACCGGCTCCTCCTCGCCCGCGATCTGCTCACCCCCAGTGGCAGCATCTTCGTCCAGATCAGCGATGAAAATCTGCACCATGTGCGGGAGGTGATGGATGAGGTGTTTGGGGGAGAGAATTTTTGTCGCGTGATTTCTGTCGAAAAAACTTCTGGGCAATCAAGTGAATTGCCCGCGGCAGTCTGCGATTTCTTGCTCTGGTATGCGAAAGACCGAGAACGCGTGAAGGTCAGAAGGCTATTTGTCGAACGCGACCCGTTTGAGAATCCATCCGAACGTTACGTCTGCGTTGAAACGCCGGATGGCAAAATAATCGACTTGTCGGTCGATCAGAAGCTGCGGCAAGAGCCGATTCCCGAAGGGCGCATTCTCAAGCTGATTGATTTGTCCTCACAAACCGGAGGCGAGACTTCACGGTTTCCAATTGAATTCGGCGGAAAATCTTTTGTTCCGTCTGGGAATCGCGGTTGGTCAACAAGCCGAGAAGGAATCGAAGTTCTGCGAAAGGCTGGGCGCCTTCACGTTCAAGGAAACACAATTTGGTGGAAGAGCTACCGCGACGAGTTTCCATTTCGCGAGTTGACGACACATTGGCCTGACGCGAAATCGAACGCGTTTGGCGGCGCGCGGGTTTACGTCGTTCAAACGAATCCAACGATTATTCAGCGCTGCCTTCTCATGACCACCGACCCAGGCGATCTCGTGCTCGATCCGACCTGTGGCAGTGGCACAACGGCCTATGTCGCCGAGCAATGGGGTCGCCGCTGGATCACGGCTGATACGAGCCGCGTACCGTTAGCTCTGGCCCGTCAACGACTCCTGACCGCAACATTTCCCTGGTACGAGTTGAAGGACCAGCATCGTGGTCCTGCAGGCGGCTTCGTCTATAAGCGGAAACAGAATAAGAAGGGTGAAGAGGTCGGTGGGATCGTGCCACACATCACGCTGAAATCCATTGCCAACAATGAACCACCGGCTGAAGAAGTCCTGGTAGACCGGCCGGAAGTGGAGAATGGGATCACCCGCGTGACCGGTCCCTTCTGTGTCGAAGCGACGATTCCAACGCCGGTGGATTGGGAGGGAGATGGCGTCGAGGACTCCGGTGCCGCTGAATCCCACGGCTCCTTCGTGGACCGGATGCTGGAAGTCCTCCGCAAGAGTCCGGTGCTGCGGTTGGAGGGCAACAAGACGGTCACGCTGAAAAACATCCGTCCGCCAGCAAAGACCCTCAGCTTATCGGCTGAAGCGCTCGTGGCCAACGGACAAGACAAAGCAGTTGCTTTCGTATTTGGGCCCGAGAACGGTTCCGTCAGTGAGAAGTTGGTCTATGAAGCGGCGAAGGAGGCGAACGGCAAGAGCTATACCCATCTCTACGTGATCGGGTTCGCCATCCAACCCAATGCTCGAACTTTGGTTGAGAAGTGCGCGGACGTGATGGGTGTGCCTGCGACATACGTGCAAGCCACACCGGACTTGATGATGGGCGACCTGCTCAAGAATATGCGGTCGAGCCAGATCTTCAGTGTGTGCGGGCAGCCGGAGATCAAGGTCACCAAGAACGAGGACAAGCAGTATCAAGTGGAGCTACTTGGCTTGGACGTGTTCGATCCCATCACGATGGAGGTCACGCACCGAGGCGGTGGCGACGTGCCGGCCTGGTTTCTCGATACCGACTACAACGACCTCTGCTTCCATGTCTCGCAAGCCTTCTTTCCCCGCACGAGCGCCTGGGACAATCTGAAGAAGGCCCTCAAGGGCGAATACGAAGAGAGTGTGTGGGACCATTTGTCCGGCACGACGAGCGCACCGTTTGAAGCAGGCAAGCATAAGCAGATCGCCGTCAAGGTCATCGACGATCGCGGGAACGAATTGCTGGTGGTGAGGAAGCTGTAGGCGTAGAGTGATAGCACAGAAGGTCCTCGACCGACCTGTCGTTGTCCAGGAGGTGAGCGATGAAGACGTTAGAAGAACTGGTGCGAGAGCTTCCGCCTGACATGCAAGAAGAGGTGCGAGAGTTTGCACAATATCTGTTGGAAAAACGCACCAAGGGCAAGAAGAGGTTTTTGGCGCAGACCTGGGCCGGAGGACTCAAAGAGTTTCGTGCCCAATACACGTCCCTGGAGCTTCAAAAAAAAGCGTTGGAGTGGCGGGGAGACTGAGGATGTATTTGGTCGATACCAACGTCTGGCTGGAACGCCTTCTTGAGCAGGAACGGTTCGGTGAAGTGCGTCAGTTTCTCGATTCAACTGAAACATCGAAGATTTTTCTCACCGACTTCTCTTTCCACTCGATCGGGTTGATCCTGACCAGGCTGAATAAGTCCACACTGTTGCTGAACTTTGTGCAAGATACTTTTCTCGAAGGCGCGATGTCTTTGGTTCATCTCGCTCCTGAAGACACGCAAGGCATCGTAGCCGTTATGCAGCAGTTCCGCCTCGACTTCGATGATGCCTATCAATACGTTGCAGCCGGCAAACACAATCTTGCTCTGGTGAGCTTCGATTCTGACTTTGACCGGACAGAGCGCGGAAGGAAGCAACCTCACCAGGTGAGAGCGTGATGTGCCGACACCGAGTCGGCTCGATTGAACGATGAGCGGCTACGAAGTTCCGGAACCCATCCTGAATTCTCCGTTCGACGAACCGACTGAACATTGGCACATCGTAGAAGGCGAAACGCCGGAACGGCGTCCGGGCCGGCGTCCAGCCATGTATTTCTATCGCGATCCCAAACCAAAGCCGGAGACAGAAGCCGGCCGCGTCGTCGGTACTGCCATTGAGTTGAAGCTTGTCAACCGCATTCGCGCGCAGGTGAAGAAGTGGCGACTGGAGGGCTATCCCGGTGTGACCAGAACGACGCTGGAGTTGCTGCATTGGTGGAGGCGGGATGGAAGGGCACAGCGTATTTTCTTTGCGCAGCTCGATGCAGCGGAAACGATCATCTTTCTGACGGAGGCTCGGGCCGACTACCGGCAAGGGATCGAGGTGCCTCAGGAAGAGGTCAGCGAGGGTAAACGAAGCGATGGTTTTGCTGGATTTCGGCGGTATGCCTCAAAGATGGCAACAGGCTCCGGCAAGACCACCGTGATGGGGATGCTGGCTGCCTGGAGCATCCTCAACAAGGTCAATGACCGCAGCGATGCTCGCTTCTCCGATGTGGTACTGATTGTTTGTCCGAACGTCACGATCAAGAACCGGCTTCGTGAACTTGACCCTGAAGGGGGCGAGGCCAGCCTGTACCGTTTACGCGATCTCGTACCTTCCCACTTGATGCCATCACTGACGCAGGGCCGGGTGCTGGTCACTAATTGGCATGTTTTTGAGCCTCAATCGATTCAAACCGGTGGTGTCGGTGCGCGGGTGAATAAGGCCGGGGTCGAAGTGCGCACGAAGGAAACGATCACGATCGGCTTGAAGACGACGACGGCGCGTGGCACTCGGTATCTCACCATGGAAGATTTCGAGCGGCAGGTGGCTGCCGGAATGTTGACCGTGATCGACGAGGAGAGAGAGACGGACGGCACGTTGAAGAAAGTCTCAGTGGAATCGCGGCGCTATGTCGAGAGCGACACGGCTTTGGTCAATCGTATTCTTGGGCGTGAAGTGGGCGGCAAGCAGAATATTCTCGTGATGAACGACGAAGCGCATCATGCCTATCGCATCGTCCGTGCGGAGAAAAACGAGGAGGAGGACGATCTCTTCGGTGAGGATGAAGAGGCGGAAGACTTCTTCAAGGAAGCGACGGTCTGGATCGACGGATTGGACCGCATACAAAAGCTGCGCGGCATCAACTTCTGTCTCGATCTGTCCGCGACGCCCTATTTTCTCGGTCGTGTCGGCCAGGATACCAACCGGCCGTTTCCGTGGGTGGTGAGCGACTTCGGATTGATCGACGCGATTGAATCCGGCTTGGTGAAAATTCCCCAGCTTGCGGTGCGCGATACTACCGGAAAGGAGATCCCAGGCTACTTCAATATCTGGCACTGGATTCTGCCCCAGCTCACTCCAGCGGAACGAGGAGGGAAGAAGGCGAATCCGAAGCCTGAAGCGATCTTGAAGTATGCCCATCATCCCATTGCGATGTTAGGCGGTCTCTGGGAAAAGGAGCGGGAAGACTGGGTGAAGGATCGCGAAGACCCCCGTCCTCCAGTGTTCATCCTGGTCTGCAAGAACACACAAATCGCCAAGGTGCTGTACGAGTGGCTCGCGGAAGACAAGGCGCCGACCGGCATTCCGCCTGTGAAGCTCGAAGGGTTTAGAAACGACGGTCGGCAGAACACCATCCGGGTGGATTCCAAGGTGGTGCGAGAGTCGGATTCCGGCGAGACGAAGAACGACGAAGTCCGCTGGATGCGCTTCACCCTGGATACGGTGGGAAAGACCGCATGGCCGATAGATCGGGTGGGCCGACCGATCTATCCCGAAGGGTTCAAAGAGCTGGCCGACAAACTTGGCCGCCCCGACCATCCGCCAGGCCGCGATGTGCGGTGCATCGTCAGGTGGGAATGCTCACGGAAGGCTGGGATTGCAATACCGTGACTCATATCATCGGGCTTCGGCCATTCATGTCGCAGTTGCTTTGTGAGCAAGTGGTGGGGCGAGGGTTGCGGCGTGCCAGTTATGAAGTCGGCCCGGACGGTAAGCTGACTGAAGAAGTGGCAAAAGTGTTCGGGGTCCCTTTCGAGGTGATTCCTTTCAAGGCAAATCCTCAGGGGCAACCGCAACCTCGTGTGAAGAGATTTCATGTCCATGCCGTCCCTGCCAAAGGACAGTTTGAGATCACGTTTCCGCGCGTGGAGGGCTATACGCAGGCAATTAGGAATAAGGTAAGGGTGGATTGGGCGACGGTTCCTTCACTGGTTCTAGAACCAGGTCGAATCCCACCAGAAGTCGAGGTGAAGGGTCTTCATGTCACTACAAGAGGAAAGCTGACACTTGGTGGCCCAGGCAGAATTGATGAAGTCAATCTAGCAGTGTGTTGACAAACTCTCTTGTCTTCGGCGAGCCGTGTGGTACAACG
>JBBIKN010000157.1:0-6891 GCA_037445435.1 Nitrospira sp.
CTAGAGAACCACTACGCGGCTTTGGCCGTTCGGCGTTTTGCGACTTGACCCAAGATATCGAGTGCAGCGATGCGGTAGGCTTCGGCATAAGTCGGAAAGTTGAAGACGTTGTCGATAAACGATTCGATCGTTGCGTCGCTTTGAAGGGCTAATTGTCCCAGGTGTACCAGCTCCGTAGCGGAATCTCCGACCACCTGTACCCCGAGTAGCCGCTCACCGGCTGGATCAGACACCATCTTGAGGAGCCCATGACCGGCTCCTGAGATCTGTGCCCGAGCAACTTCTTCATACTTCGCTCGTCCGATCAACGGATCTCGATATCGTTCTCTCGCAGCCATCTCATCAAGGCCGATGCTGGCCATTTCCGGGATCGTATAGATCCCTAATGGGATAGTTGAGGATGCGTCACCAATCGGAAGGTTCAGTGCGTGTCGGACGGCACGTCGTCCCTGTTCCATGGCTTTTGACGCGAGAGCTGGCCCACTGACCATATCGCCGACTGCGTAAATGTGATCAATATTGGTCTGGCAATATTGATCGACGGGGATCAACCCCTTATCTGATACGGCGATGCCAGCCGCGGAGAGATCTAAGTCTTCGATATTGGCTTGTCGTCCAAGGGCGACCAGCATTTTTTCGCTTTTGATGACGGTTCCGTCGCTCAATGTCGTGACGACATGCGCAACCTCGTCCCACCGCACGTCGGCGATTTGACTCTTGCCCAGGTAACGGCTGCCCTGGTCTCCGAGGCCCTGCACGAACTGTTCAACGAGTTCTCTATCCATGAATTGCAAGGGGTACTGCGCGCGGTCGATTAAGGTGACCTCCACTCCCAATAAGGCAAAGATGGAGGCATATTCACAGCCGATCACGCCACCTCCGACGACAGTGAGTGACCGCGGCAGGTACATCATCGAAAGCAGCGAATCGCTGTCGAGGATGTGCTCATGGTCGACAGGAATCTCCTTTGGATTTCGGGGACGCGATCCTGTCGCCACGACGATGGTATCGGCCGTGAATTGTTGGTGGGCTCCGTCGACTGTTTGCATCTCGATGATGTGTTTGCTCAAGAAGCGCGCTCGGCCGTGAAACAGCGAGATACCGTTGCGCCGAAGCTGCCTGCTCATAAAGGAGTCGTGTGCTCGGACGACACCTTCAAGATGGCTCAAGAGGGTCGCAATTTGAGTATCCGGCTTGAGGCTGAATCGGAATGATTCTCCAGCTCGTTTGAGTCGATCCAGATGGAGGGCGCTTTCTCGTAATGTCTTACTGGGGATCGTGCCGCGATAGACACAGCTGCCTCCGATCCCGCGCTCTCGCTCAATCAGTGCCACGCGCTTGCCGGCTTTTGAGCCTTGGACCGCCGCTTTTTGGCCGGCCGGACCGGCGCCGATCACGATGATATCGAACGCAACGGGTGTACTCATATATTCAACGCATTCACGACAGCCAGCACGTGATCCTTCCGGCTCAGGAGCTGGTCGATGTCGTTCGGATAAAGATTGAGTTCCCCGAAGACTGGATGCGCACGGAGCATCTCTTCCGGCATATCTTCCGGTGCGAGGAGGTGACTCGCCAGTCTATCGGCGGCACAGGTAAGCAGGCACTCTTGACGGAACGAATCGGCATGGTCGTAATCTTCGCCATATTGGATGGCTGCCGCGACTTGCTTGGGCAAACTCCATTTTTCTGCGATGAGGGCACCGACACGGGAATGATAGCTATCGACGAATCCATGCAATGCGCATTTCTCGAGTGCGACTCGTTGTGCATGGGCGAGGGTCGTCACCGTTTGCAAGACAACGGGTTTCCCAATCTCGTGAAGCAGACCGCACAGATATGCGCTTTCGACGTTGACACGTCTCATGCGGGCGACCTCCTTCGCGAAGGCTCCGCTCGCCAGGGAGTGACGCCACAGTCGTTTCACATCGTCCTCATGTCCGGGCACTTTGAACGCGCCGGATTTCAATGAAGCCGTAAAGGCAATCTCAGACAGCAAAGTGATCCCGAGCATGGCCACTGCGTGCTGGAGAGAGACCACGGGGCTGCGAGGCATGTAAGCGGGTGAATTGGCGATCCGCATGACGTGCGCCGCGAGCGCTTGATCCTGGTGAATTAAGGATGAGAGCTTCGCTGCATCCGAGGAGGGATCTGCGGTCAATGCCAACACTTGGCTGGCTGCTTGTGGGAGGAGGGGGAGCTCAACCTCTCCTGCCTCAATTTTCTGAATCAAGATTTGCTCCAGTCGTTCAACCGGTGCGGCTATCGACTCGGTTTCAGAAGCCATAGTGCTCCTAGAATGCGAGTATGTGGGTCACGACTTTCTTTTTCGGCTGCTTTCCCATAAAAGTTTAGTGATCGTGACTTTGAAAGTGTCACAGACTATACTTTGGCCGGCATGATGAGGGAATCATGAATCACGGTCGGCTGGTGGCAGGGACGATATCAGCAGCGTTCGCGATCCTGGTGTCGTGGTCAACTATGGCACTCGAATCCTCGGCTAGCGCCGAAAAAGTTTCGAAGGAGACTCGGGAAACGATCGAGGCCACCAAGGAATATACCATTGAGCAGAAGGAGGCTTTTCAACGGAAGACACAAGAGGAATTGGCGGCGATTCAGCGTCAAATCATCGGATTGCGCGAGAAGATTACAAGAACCTCGGAGTCCGCACGAGCCGATCTTCAGAAGTCGCTCAATGAATTGGAGAAGAAAAAGAACGCTGTGAAGGAGAAATTGGAGGAATTGAAGGGAGCCATTGACACGAAATGGCACGAAGTTCGGGAAGGGATGAACAAAGCTCTGGGCGAACTCAAGCATTCCTACGAGAAACTGTTGTCCCATCTGCCGTGACCGGTGGTTCCTGCGTGCCGAGATGATAGGGGAGTATCCATGATGAAGGTCGTGACACTTTCCGACTATGAGCAGTTCACCGGCGACAAGATGAAGAAGAACAACCTGTTTCAAACGGAGCGCTTCTTCTGTGACCTGTATTGTTTTGAACCTGGCCAAGAACAAAAGGGCCATGTCCATGGCAACCAGGATAAGGTGTATATCGTTCTAGAGGGACAAGGGACATTTCAGGTCGGTACAGACCGACGCGTGATCGATGCGGGACAGGGAACACTGGCGCCCGCGGGTGAAGAGCACGGCGTGAAGAACCATACGGACCGTCGACTAACAGTCTTGGTCTTCGTGGCACCGAATCCTTCCTGAAGGTCCATTGATGAGCATTGTCTTCCAAAAAGAAGAAGGGGAGAGAGCTTCCTGCTCACTCCCCCTTCGAAACGACCACACAGCCTTAAGTTGACCTGTTTGCCGTGTTAGGGTTTGTAACACGAGCGATCGGCTGGCTTGCCTCCGTGCGAGAACTGGTTTTCATATGCCATCACTTGCCAGATTTGCTCCTCTGACAGGAGGCCCTTGTTGGCCTTCATCTTCGTCTTGGGGATACCTTCCGCAACGCGCCAGAACCAATAGGCGTCGGAAAAACGGCAGACGATTTTGGGATCGCGAAGATCCCTCGCACCTTTCTTCACTGGTGCGCCGTCTTTTCCATGGCAACTGCTGCAGTTGACTTCGGTCTTGAATTCGCCCCTGTAAATTTTCCCACCTTCCTCAATGGCTTTCGGGTCGGTCCATCCCCCAGCCGGCATCTTCTTGTCGGCATACTCTGGTGGAACAGGAGCCAATGGAGGGAGATCTTCGGCGGACGCCACGCCTCCTGAAAGCAGAAGGGCACACCCTACCATCAGCGCTGAAAGGCCTACGTTCCTTCTTGTCATTCGTACCTCCTCTTGAATTTTTGTGGATGGGTGACGCGTCTTGTTTACTTGAGTCGTCGCAGTGTACGGCGCACGTCGTTGGGATGCACTATACCATATTTTCTCTTCAAAAAATGAAAACAATGCGATGCATCGAGCGATCATGTGACCTGACTGTGCAGCAACGATGCTTGACTTAAAGAACTCCGTAAGGTCATCTCTAAGACTCGTGGTTTTCGAGAGGACAGGGTCTCTCGATTCAATTTAGAGGTGTCCGGACAATTTGTTTAGCCGTCTCAACAATGGATCGTACGCCAATGCCATAGTGGTCGACGAGTTCTTCAGGTTTTCCACTATGCGGAATTTCGCGAACGGCGAGCTTGTAGACTTTCATGCCCTCCGTTGCAACAGCGCTGAGAACGGCATCGCCAAGACCTCCGTGGGCGTAGTGATCTTCAACCGTAAGAATACGGCGCTGCGTCACTCGAGCGCTCTCCAGTAAGGCGTTTCTGTCGATGGGGACGATGCTGTAGAGATCGATCACACGAACGGCAATGCCTGACGACTTCAGCTGATCGTAAGCTTTCAGGGCTTCAAACAGTGTCACGCCTGCGGCTACGATGGTCAGCACATCCGACCCGCTCTGTCGGACGATTTTGCTGCCGCCGATGTGAAAACGTTCTTCTGTTCCGTAGATCACCGGACTTTTCGGCCGTCCGGCACGTATATAGACCATACCTTTATGGTTTGCCGCGGCTTCGACCAATCGATAGGTTGAGTTGCCGTCAGAAGGATACAGGACCGTCACGTTTGGCTGTGCCGCCATCATGGCGATATCTTCTAGGCCCATTTGAGAGGGCCCATCTTCGCCGATGCTGACGCCGACATGGGTTCCGACGAGCTTAATGTTCGAACCGCTGATCGCGGCCATTCGGATGAAATCGTAGGCGCGACTGAAGAAGCAGGCAAAGGTTGCCGCAAAAGGGATTTTCCCGCAGGCGGCCAGGCCGGCGGCGGCACCGACCATGTTTTGTTCGGCGATGAAACTCTCAAAGAACCGATCGGAAAACTTCTTGCCGAATTTGTCGGTGTACGTAGAGTTTTTGACGTCGGCGTCCAGGGCGACGATCAGGGGATTGACGGCTCCCAAGGCTTCCAGCGCCGCACCGAAGGCTTCACGCGTTGCGATGGAGTCACCGATTTTATAAGGAGCAACGGGCATCGAACCGATGGCTGGGGTAGCGGTGTCGGGCGCTGATGGTTTGGGGATCTGAATGACGGTGCCGTTCGGGCTCAATTGCTTTGTGAGCTCGTCAATGGCCTGCTGGGACTCCTCGCCTTTCTTCAGTGGTTTGCCGTGCCAGTCTGCCTTATTCTCGATGAACGAAATACCTTTCCCCTTGTACGTTCGGGCCAGCAACACGGTCGGCCGTCCTTTTGTGCGGGCCGCTTCGTCGAATGCCTTGAGGATGGCCGTGAGATCATGACCGTCGATGATGATTGCATGCCAACCGAATCCGGCCCACCGGGAACGGTACGCGTCCATATCGTGCTGCAGCATGGTGGGGTCGCTCTGGCCCAATCGATTCACATCAACAATGGCACACAAGTTATCCAACCTATATTGGCGCCCGATCTCAGCAGCTTCCCAGACCGATCCTTCGACCGATTCTCCATCACCCATCAGCACGTAGGTTCGATAGTCGAGTTTGTCGACGAACTTCGCATTCAACGCGATGCCGATCCCGACGGGAAGCCCTTGCCCAAGTGAACCAGTGGCCATATCCACAAAGGGTAAGCGAGGAGTCGGATGTCCCTCGAGATCTGATGCCAAGGTGCGCAACTTTAACAGCTCACTTTGTGGGAACAGACCCGCTTCCGCCCACGCCGCATAGAGCAACGGAGCCGCATGTCCTTTCGACAGGATAAAACGATCGCTGTTGGGTGCCTTTGGATTCTGGGGATCATAACGCATAACCGAAAAAAACAATGCGGCGACGATGTCAGCAGCCGAGGCACAGCTCGACGGGTGACCACTTCCGGCCTCGCTGGTGGCCCGTACACTGTTGATGCGCAGTTGAGTGGCTTTGTTGTGTAAGGTGCTCAGTAGTTCGGACGAAGCAGGTAAGCCGGCCATAGCAAATCCTTTCAGGATAAAGATCAGAGCGCTAGTGTATGATTGTATGCTCTCGGTAGTCGTCTGACAGAACTTGAGGCTAACAAATCGGCCGATGGAGGTCAATGAAGACATGAGCTCCCCTGGGAAGAGCAGGGGAGCTACGTAGAGTGATGATGCGGATAGTAACGTCGCTTAGCTCTGAACGGAGGGTGTAACCACAGTTATTTCATTTGAACAAGGCGTTTCCGCCTCGCTTTCCGCTTCGCCGAACGCGCTGATCGCAAAGAAATAGACTGTATTGGGTTCGAGGCCGGTAATTGTGGCAGGGGGCGCTCCGACCCGTTGGCTTTCCTCGTAGGAACAAGAGCCATATTCTCCGGACGATCGTTTCCCGTAGTGGACAAAGTACCCTTGCACATTGGGATCAGAGGAGGCATCCCATGTTATCCGCGCTGTAGCGCCGGTCATAGCGATCGCCACTTTCTCCATCTCAGCAGGGTCCGCCTCAGCGGGATCCACTAGCGTGGCAGCAAGGTCGAGCTCTTCGTCTACACTTGCAGTCGAATCTTCTTCTGTTGAGGTTGCTACCATGTCTTCTCCGGCAGGAGTTTCCGTTTCAGTAGGATTAGATTCGGAGGGCGCACCATCACCCGGTGAAGCGTCGGTTGGTGTAGAGAGTGACGAAAGAGTCGGTCCCCCTTGTCCGTCGTCACTACATCCGCCTAATGGAATTGTGATCAGACCCAAAACTAGGACCTGGACGATTGTTATCGCGAAATTTGGATGGCGACGGCCAACCGAAATGACGTTTTTCAGCATGAGAAAGACCCCCTCAGAAGGTGAGAATGTAAAATATGTGCGATGCACTGATGGGTCAGGTGCCAAAGCAAGGGTTATGCCCAGGGGTTGACTGAAAAAAGTATTAAGATTCAGCATGTTATAAATTTACGGGACGATGAAAAAATGCTGGGGTGAAGGATTCAACCTTCAAGTACTTCAAGATCAATCAGG
>JBBIKN010000158.1:0-6836 GCA_037445435.1 Nitrospira sp.
CGCTCCATGCTACAGACTTGCTTTTTGGGGTATCTGGGCATAGCCTAGGGAACAGCAGTCAACAATGGAGGCACACATGGCGAAAGCCAAGGCCGAAGCGCTGGAACTCATTAAGAAACTACCTGATGACGTGACCACCGGCGCAATTATGGAAGAGCTATTCTTCAAACAACAAGTCGAGAAAGGCCTTCAGGACGTAGCCGAGGGTCGGGTCCTCACCCACGCAGAGCTGAAAGAAAGAATGGCCCGATGGCGCAAGTCCGCTGGTCACTGACCGCCGGGAAAGATATTCAAGATATCGAAGACTTTATCGCCCGCGATTCTGTACTCCATGCGATTACATTCGTCGATCGTATCGTCGAATCTGTAGACATACTCCTCAAGAATCCCCACATCGGGCGCATCGTTCCCGAATTCAGTCGTCCAGACCTGCGAGAAGTGATTGTCGGGAATTATCGAATCGTGTATCTCCTGAAAGACGACGAAGTCTTCATTCTGCGAGTGGTCCACGGCGCGCGGGATTTGCTAGCCCTCGTCCGACGAGAACCTTGGGACATAGGGAGCTAAGAATTGGAGCCCCCATGTGAGGGATAAAGACGCCCTGACAGAAACAGGATCATCGAAGAGAACGCTTACTTCTTCCTGACCATCAGGCGGAGCGGGGTGCCGGTGAATTGGTAGGTCTCGCGCAGTTGGTTCTCCAAATATTTCAGATACGAAGGTGTGATGTCTTCCGGGTGGCCGACAAACAATGCAAAGACCGGCGGCTTGGTGGCCACCTGCGTGATAAAGGCGGACTTCGTGATGGCAGACGGCTTGTGCTTGCGAGTCGGAAGAGGACGGGTGACGAGGATTTTCTGCAGCCAGGTGTTCAACATTCCTGTAGGAACACGCTTGGTAAACATGGTGTGGACGTCCCTGAGAAGAGGAAACAGGCGATGAACGGAGTCCGGTTTGAGGGCTGAGCCATACAGGACGGGGGCCCAAGTCAGAAAGGGAAACCGGCGACGAAGTTCGCGTTCATACGCTTGTCGCGCCTTCGGATCTCCGGCACGCAAGTCCCACTTGTTGATCAACAGAATGCAGGCACGTCCTTGTTTGAGGATGGCCCCGGCAATCTTGGTGTCTTGTTCCGTCACGCCTTCGAGTCCGTCGAGAAGGAGCACGGCGATGTCCGACCGACCGATGGCACGAAGCGAACGGAGGACGCTGTAGCCTTCCACCCCGCGGTCAACCTTGCCGCGCCGTCTGATACCCGCTGTGTCGGTAAAGACGTAACGTTGGTCCTGGTGCGTGACCAGTGAGTCGATAGGATCACGTGTCGTTCCCGGAATATCGCTGACGACGACCCGCTCTTCTCCGAGCAGCGCGTTCACGAGAGTGGATTTGCCGACGTTCGGACGTCCCACCACAGCCACGCGAGGGAGTTGTTGCAGCTCGTCGGATTCATCTGCCGATGGAAGAAGGGGGTAAATCGCATCCAGCAGCTCAGCGACACCTAAACCATGTTCGGCGGACACAGGATAGAGCTGGTCGGTGCCCAATTTGTAGAAGTCTGCGAGTAACGGCTCGGATTTCGGCGTGTCGATCTTGTTGATCGCATAGAATAGGGGCTTGGTCACTCCGCGAAGGAGCCGCACGACTTCGTGATCCGGCGGGGTCAATCCTGAGCGACCGTCCAAGAGCACGATGAGGATGTCCGCTTCAGCAATGGCCAGTTCCGATTGTCGCCGAATCAAGGACAACATGCTGTCGGATGCAGACAGGTCCAGCCCTCCCGTGTCGACCAGCCGAAACTTCCGATTGCGATAGGTAGCTTCGGCATAGTTGCGGTCACGAGTCACTCCGGGAACATCGTCCACAATGGCGATCTTCGCGCCGAGGATCTTGTTGAACAGCGTCGACTTTCCAACGTTCGGCCGGCCGATGATAGCGATAAGAGGCGGTGATCCGCCTTCCGGTAGAAGCAACGGCAGCATCGGTTCTTGATTGGGAGCCGATTTCGCGTGCGGCATAATGTGTCGGACCGTAACATAGGGTTTTTCTCAAAGACAACCGTCTCGCCTTCCCGTTCGCCCTCCGATATACTTTTGCTCATGAAGCAGTCCTCAGTCCTCAGTCCTCAGCACTTCCCTGACTGGACCCGGATCGACGACGTGCTCCTCGATATGGACGGCACGTTGCTCGACCGTCATTTTGACAACTTCTTTTTTGAGGAAGAGCTGCCGCGTCGGTATGCGGCACTGCACGCACTCCCATTTGAGGAGGCTCGCGATCGACTGATGGCGATGTACCGATCAGTGGAAGGCGAACTGGCTTGGACGGACCTGGACTACTGGACGAAGCGGGTCGGCATCGACGTGGTGGCGATGCACAAGGAACTCGATCACATGATCGGTTTTCTCCCCGGCGCTCAGGAATTCTTACAGTACCTTCGGCAACTCGGGAAGCGGGTGACCATCGTGACGAACGCCCATTCGACGGGTGTATCGGTCAAAGTCGCCAAGACCGGTCTGGATCGGTATGTGAATAGGATTGTGGACGCTTTTGAAGTCGGCTATCTCAAGATGCGACCGGAGTATTGGCCGACCTGTCAGCGCTTGTTGGGTTTCGATCCGTCGCGATCCCTGTTCATGGATGACGATGAAGGATGTCTGACGGCCGCGAAAGCATTTGGGGTGGCTCATCTCATCCATAGTGCCAAATCGAGTTCACGGTTACCGCCGTCCCCGCTCTCACAATTTCCATCCGTCACTGGATTCACGACGCTTTTCAACGGCAGGCCGCCTGCCTAATTTTGTCTGGTTGCCGCACCTCGGTACATGGCGCCACCCAATCTAGGAATGCTCTCCATAATGAATCGGTCGATACGGATGATTGTTAATCCAGCTTGCACGATCAGTTGATCGATCTTCCGATTCAGGTTACATCCGCAACCGATCACATTCTGAATTGGATTCAGTCGGTCCTGCCAGGCGGCGATCTTCCGGTCATCGCTTCGGCCATGTTCCAAGAATAAAAAACTTCCGCCCGGTTTGAGGACACGCCCGACTTCTTGCAGCGCACGCAGTGCGTCGGGAATGGTGCAGAGTGTCCATGTGCTGACTCCATAATCGAAACGGCCGTCGACATAAGGCAAGGATTCCGACGTCACCGGCACAAATTGCACCGGAAAGGCTGCCGCAGGGCACCGCCGCGACACGCTAGCCAGAAGAGCATTGAGTGGATCGACGGCGGTCAGGCGGGGGATAATGCGAGAGGTTGAGCCCCGTGTCAAATCCGATTTCGAGTACTTCGTCGTGCGAGTGCGCGAGCGCCTGTGCCTGTTCCTCCTGCAACAACTTGTCCACCTAAGCCCAGTCCATGACATGGGGAAAGAGGTTCTGTGGGTAGAAACCCATCACTATTTTGGTTTGTTAGGGCTATGGGCGTAGATTGGGGTATCGGCATGGCGCTTGTGCCTCCTCGCCTCCCAGACGACCCTTCCGGGCCGTGCCAAGCGGAAGGCCTTCCAAAATTCCCCCGGACACGTTCTCCGACTCTGACACCTTGATCGGAAACCCGATGCAATCGCGGCGCAACGGATTCCCGACGTTCCTGCTCGACAAGTTTTCGATGGGGCCCATTCCGCTGGCAAAATCAGCGCTCACCCCGTGCTGAACCCAAATCCAGGCGAAACGCATTTCTGGATGAACGGAACAACCCAAGTGAAAACATGCTGGCGGGTTATAGATGATACGAAGGACTGAAAGTTTGATTTGTGTTGGAGATTTGAAAGTGTCGTGCCATCTTTCTTGCTGATAGAGGCCTGTCAGGTGGCAGGTCAGCAGTCAGCCTGTCAGTATTTACTCACACTATGAGGTCCTATATGGATAAACTGATGACGCAGCGTCTGTGGATTCTCTCTCTCTCTCTCTCTCTCTCTTAACCCTCTCTAGCCGGCCAGCTCACGCCGAAATGTACATTGCAGGTCAAATAGGCGCGAACCTCCCCGCAGACCTCAGTAACGTGCGGGCGAGTGAGGGAGGAGCCAACCTAGCGGGAAATGAGCCTGAGTTACAGACTTCCATCGTGTACGGAGGTAAAGTTGGATACTACTTTGACTCCGTGAAATGGCTCGGCATTGAAACTGAAGTCTTCAATGCCACGCCGCATCTCAAACAGCAAGATTGGGTAATCAACGGCGTCAATGTTGGCACGTTTCAGGGGATTTACAATCGGGTGCTTACTTGGGCTCCGGTGAATCTCATAGTTCGGTATCAGGCTGGTGCATTCGAGCCCTACGCCGGTGTGGGGCTCGGAGTATTCTTTTCCCACCTGTCGACTGATGACTTTTCCAGTTCGAGCACCGATGTCGGACTGAACACGCAAGTCGGGCTTCGATACCGAATCACGAGTGCAATTGCCATGTTCGGAGAATGGAAATACAACTGGGCAAGCATGAGTCATACCAACGTGGCAGGTACTGGACTAAACGTGGACGCGGACTACCGTGCGAATAACTTTGTCTTCGGCGTAGGCTATCACTTTTGATTGACGCCCCTGATTCTATGAGGCCGGCCCTCTGTTGGCCGGCCTTGTTTCGTGGGCGGCCTTTCGGTTTCTCATTCGGCTCGGCCACGACGAACGCCGACCCCAATGCTCCGTCCGCGGCGTGGAATGTGGAATTCTTCAATGGAGATCCGATCTCTCACAATACAGCCACCCCCTTCTTTAATCTGGTATGTGCGCGGGCCGATGCAAGAGAGTGTGGATTAAGGCTTAGCGAATAGCCGGTGCCGAATAGCCAATAGCAGGAGCGAACCATAGAGCACGAAAGGCGGACCGGAGCTCATGCCTCCGACCCACCGGTTCTACCGGCACATCCATTGACTGACCTGTTCGAGAATCACGAAGCCGGGTTCCCGGTCTTCTGAACTGTAACTCACGAGGCGAGGAGGACACGTGTCTGCACCGGGAGACTCTTAGAGGGCCGCCGTTCCCGTTTGCCCAGAAAGTTGAGAATCTCGAAGCCAATGATCGAGCCATCCGCCGCAAGAGAATAGACCACCTCTTTTTTCCCCACGTCGCTCTCGCGGCACAATGCTTCTTTCTTCTTACTGAACCGGACTGACAGCACATTACCCTTGCGGTCATAGGTGATCCGAATCGGCTTCATAGACCGTGACTCCTTTCTTGATGCGGTCAGTCAGATAGGCCGTGATGATGAAACCATCTCCGTTCAGGTGCCGACACACGACGCAGAGCACATACTTGCCTCGCGGTGCATAATAGAGGAAGACGCGGTCGTCTTCCTTGCTCATTCGGATGTAGCGAGGGTGCTGCAAGACCTCTCTCACGGCTTCTTCAAGTCCAACTAGCGCATCGTGTTTCCGCACAATGGCCTGCCAGTGCCGTGCTGAGCATCTGATCCGTTTCCCCGGTCTGCAGACCGTAAGAATCATCCGAGTGTACAAAGTATACAGGCACGTCGTGATGCACGGCAATGCGCCAAGTTCGCTTTACCCCTCACGCCTCACTTTTCATGATTCCACCCTTACATGCCAAAGCGCCGGCAGACTATCCGCTACTTTCTTGTCCGTCACTCTCAATGTGAACCGGTAGGTTCTCGGGGTGCCCGTCTCACAACGCGACTGCCCGATTTCACCGCGAATCGTCATGAATAATGTGGACTACGTGTGCCCGGTCGCGACGCCTCGATACATCTCACCACCCAACTTGGGCACATCTTTCATGGTAAATCGATCCAGTTGGGTGATGTGTAATCCAGCCTGGGTGATCAAATCATCGATCTGCCTGTTGAGGTTGCATCCACAACCGATCACATTCTGAATTGGATTCAGTCGGTCCTGCCAGGCGGCGATCTTCCGGTCGTCGCTCCGGCCATGTTCCAAGAATAAAAAACTTCCGCCCGGTTTGAGGACACGCCCTACCTCTTGCAGCGCCACTACTGGATTGGGAATCGTGCAAAGCGTCCAGGTGCTGATGACAGAATCAAACCGTCGATCGGTATGGGGGAGCATCTCGGCGGTGCCCCGCTGGATACGAACTGGAAACGGGAGGCCGGCGCTGCGTGCCGCGACGGTTTTTGGAAGAAGATCGGCTGGGTCGACCGCTTCCAGCCCCGTGACGGTTTCCGGATAGTGCGGCAGGTTGAGACCGGTTCCTATCCCGAGTTCCAGGACTTCACCATGAGCTGAAGCGAGTAGGCCCGTACGCAAACGACGAAATTCTTCGCCCGTCATCACCCACTCCATGAGGCGAGGAAAGATATGATCGCAGTAGAACCCCATGATGTGGGGTAGTATAGAGGAAGCTGCAAAAGCCCTCCAGCGGCGTTCTCCTATCGCTCAAGGCCTCAACGTACCGAAGGCGAAGGCAAGGTACCTATCCGCTCGCATGTGATCGAAGCGAGCGGTTCAAGCGAAGCTTGGTATCTACCTCCTCAGCCTTTCGCTCACTGCGGCCTTGCTGGAGGATCTTTCGCAGCTTCCTGTGGAGTGTCTTTTTTTCTCTAGGAGGCAAACTCGCGGTGCTCGAAAATTTACCACTTTCAAACGGCAGCAGAATAACAAAAGACCTCCAACCTCTCGCCTCGGAACTGTAATCCCAACATGATAATGCCCGCTGTAACCCAAATAGCAATGTCCTCTTCGTTGATCGACTACCTGCTCCTAGAAGGAGGGGGGATGGTCGGGGAGGATACGGTCACGATGAGTGTGAAAGAGTGGCGGCAGGTCATATGCTCCGCCAGCTGCGGGAGAAGCGAACCACACAGAAGGAGCTAGGAGCCTGTCCGACATTGATCTGAGCAAGCCAGAATCATAGCCAAGGAG
>JBBIKN010000159.1:0-4564 GCA_037445435.1 Nitrospira sp.
ATCCCAAAACTTGATGGTCTGGTCGTCGCTCGCGCTGACCAAGACTTTTCCATCCGGTGACACAGCGAGACTGCGGACCCAGCCTTTGTGACCGGTGAGAGATTTCTTCTCCACGACGCTCGGCATCTCGAAGAGTTTGATGGTGGTATCGCGGCTGCCGGTGATCAGGAGCTTTGCATCCGGGGTAAAAGCCATGGCACCAATCCAGTAGTCCATCGGCTTTTGGAACCCGCCGTCATCCTCGATATAGTAGCCGCGGGTCTCGGTGGAGTCTTCTTGGTTTCGCCGCCAATGACCGTCGTGGAGCACCTTTTCCTCGCCGCTCGGGAGCACCTCCCACACTTTGATCTTTCCGATGTCGGTTCCGCTGGCGAGATGAATACCATCCGGCGAGAACGCGACACAGACCGACCAGTGATGGTCGTACTCATCCTTCCCGAGCAATGTCATCAGCTCGGTGCCGGTGGTGATTTCCCAAATCTTGATGTCTTTGTTATGGCTGCCACGGGCGAGCATGAGGCCGTCCGGCGAGAGCGAGAGACTGCAGACATTATGGTCGTAACGGGTGAAGAGCAGCTTCATTGGTTCGCCGGTCTTGCCGTTCCAAAGTCGGATCGTGCGGTCTTCGCTCCCTGTGGCGAGGGTCTGCCCGTCAGGTGTGAAGACGATGGCGCGAATATCATGGGTGTGGCCGCGCAGGGAACGGAGTAATCGACCGGTTTCGATGTCCCACATGCGCACCAGGCGTTCGGCGCCGCCGCTGGCGAGCGTCGATCCGTCGGGTGAAAAGGCGACTGCCCAGACTCCATGCGAATGGCCGCGGAAGGTTTTCACTTCCCGACAGTCGGCTCCCCAGTAGTCCAAAAAGTCGAGGGACGGTATCGATGCCGCGAGAGGCTCTGAGGAAGCGCCAAGGAGCGAAGGAGGCATCGTCGGTTCCGGCATGGGCAACTTATTTCCTTATTGGTTGGTCCTTGATTGGTCGACAGACCGGTCAGTATAATTCCGTCGGTCGTTCGGATCGTAAGAGATGCCTCGCAGGCAAGTCAACCCTTCGACAGTCCCCTCTGTGAGATGGGACGTGCTCAGGGTTGACGCTGAGCCTGTTCAAGGACATTGTCGAGGCGTCAAGACGGCTTCCATCGCCATTTCATCGAGCGGTTGCCGTACGCCGAATCGTAGACTGAGCACCCCTAATCATTGAGCCCTTTCATGGAAATCAGATTCCAACCAGCGTTGCTTCAGGAGGTCATCGATTCGTTCGTTGAAAAGACGGAACGAGAAGGAGACCCCACGTACTATAAGGAATTCCATGAGTATGCCGACCCGATTTACGAGAAATTCATCCTCGAGGACCGAGAGGCGGAATTCAAGAAGCTGTATCAATATCTCTTCGGGATCTGGGGATTTTCGGACATCGTGCGGGACTCGTTTAACGAGTATCCGCTGTTGAAGGAGAAGGTGGGAATTGTTCTGGTCAAGGGTGTGCTGAAGGAAGATCAGGAAGGTGTCGATATTCTACGCAAATGGGGCTCCGTCGAAAAAGAGCTGGCGAGGCAGTTTGAGGAAAAGGGTTTGAAGGGTGTCGGGATTAAATTGATTCCTCGACGCTTTTATGACCCGGCCTTGACCCGCTATTGCCGCCACGAGCTGATGCACATCTCCGACATGATCGATCCGCAGTTCGGCTACGATCCGGACACCAAGCTGGGACAGAACCCTGGCGAAGAGACGCTCATCTTGCAGCGCTATCGCGTGCTCTGGAGCTTAAGCGTGGATAGCCGCCTGGTCGCGGCAGGCAAAGAGCCGATGCTGAGCAAGGAGGATCGATTCAAGGAATTCCGGTCGTGGTACCGAAAAATTCCCCCTCCTCAATTGAAGTCGGTGTTTGAGGGACTTTGGCAGACGTCGTATTTCACCCATTCAGAGCTGATTGAGATGGCCGCCGATACGCTTCGTGTGATGGATCGGGCTGTGGACGTGGAAGGCGGTGAGGTCCCGGAGACCCAAAACAAAATCATGCTCATGCCGGGATTCCCCTGCCCGCTGTGTCGGTTCCCCACCTATTCGTGGGTCGAGGATATGGGGACAAAAGTAGAATCCTATGTGCTCGACTTCATCCGCGAGAATCATCCGGGATGGGACGTGGAGTTCGGAGCCTGTGACCGCTGTGTAGAGGTATATAAGTTGCGCGCCGACGGGGTTATGTAACGACATACTGATAAGGCTGAGGTTGAGGCTAAGGATTCACGAGCATGAGGTTCTCTCTCAACCTTACCCTCGCTTACCCTCGACCTTGATCTTCTCTGTCATGGCCACCAATCCCTCATACGGTCGGCGAGATTTCCTAAAGGATTCCGTTATCTCTACCGTGAGAGCGGCGCAGGAGCTCGTCAAACAGGCGGAAGGCCCTCCAGCGGAGGTATCTCCAACGCCGATTCGTAATGATTGGCTGCGTCCCCCTGGTGCTGTGGACGAGTACCTCTTTCTTGAACGGTGTACGAAGTGCAACGATTGTGTCACAGCCTGTCCACCGGGCGCGATCACGGCCCATCCTCAAGACGGGACACCCGTACTCTTCGTCGATCAGTCGCCATGCCTGGTATGTGAGGACTTTCCTTGCATTACCGCCTGTGGGACGGAAGCGCTCCTCCCGATCGAGGGGATCAATCACGTCCGAATGGGAATCGCGACGGTTTCGCATCGACTCTGCACGGCCGGGCAAGGCTGCCATGCCTGTGTGTCGAAGTGCCCGACGGATGCTCTGGCGATGGACTTTGCGTCGTTGCATCTTTCCGTGGTGAAGGAAGCCTGTGTGGGCTGTGGGATGTGCGAAATGGTGTGTAAGACCGTCAATGACCATGTCGCGATCCGAGTGGTTCCGTCGAGGCAGCTTGCAAGGATGGATTGATGCGTGCACCACTTAAGCGATGTCGCTCGACAGAAAATTGCTATTCACAAGACCGAACCAGTTCGCCCTTGACTTCGTATCGCCCTTTTCATATACATACGAGGTCCTGCCGCTCTGCCTTCAGGGCGAGAGTGGTGGGGTGAACCAGGTGGTCGGGAGGCGATCGTTATGATGAGTCAACAGCCGATGCAAGGTGTTTCTGCATCTGCAACCGCCACACTGCAGGGCCCTTCGGCCATTAAGGATTCTCCTGCCGTCGAACGTGCGCTGAACCGCAGCAAGATCTATTTGCTGATTTCCTGGAGCCTTCTCTACCCGGAAGATGAAGAATTTCTGGATTATTTGCGGTGCGGTGAATTTGTCGAAGACGGCCGTGCTGCTGTTGATGCGTTGGAAGTCGCCCTGGGATCCGACGGCGGTGATCGAGCCAAGGCAAAGCTGGTGTCGCTTCGGAAGCAGTTGGCCCAGGTGGAGAGTCTGGTCGCTTCCGAATGCGTGAACTGGCAGCTCAGCGATCTTCAATCGGAACATCGCCGCGTGTTCAGTAACGTGATTACGCTCGATTGCCCGCCTTATGAAACTCTTTTCGGGAATGACCACGTGTTTGCGCAATCCCATGTGATGGGCGATATCTCCGGCTTTTACAAAGCCTTCGGAGTCGAGTTATCGAAAGATATTCATGAGCGCCTGGATCATCTCAGCGTTGAATTCGAATTTATGCACTTCCTCGCGTACAAGGAATCCTACTCGCTCTGCCACGATGGCCCGGAGAAGACGCAGATCGTGGTCGACGCGCAGAAGAAGTTTGTCAAAAATCATATCGGTCGATGGGTGCCGCTGTTCTGTCGTATGTTGACCAAGAAAGCGGACTCCGGTCTCTTCAAATTGGTGGCCGATATGACCGCTGATTGGATGGAGTTTGAGACGGTCTACTTGGGCGTAACCCCCCAGCCCTACACGGAAACCGACTACCGTCCGGCGACGTTCAGTTCCCCCGAAGGTCAGACGTATGAATGCGGCGCACAAGATCAGGGGAACGAACTGACCATGTTGTTGAACGAAGTCGGTGCGCAGTCATTTATGGATGTGAAAGAGAAAGATAAAGACAGGGAGAATGAGGAAGGGCGACCTTCCGGAACGGCGTAACGCGAGCTTGATGACGGCTCTAGAACGAGCGTAGTTTCTACCATATTTCAGAGGAGGGAGTTACACTATGAGGGTAGCGCAGACGACCAACAAGAAATTGGTGTTTGCCATTCTTCTCTCCGCCCTCACTGTCGGCCTGATGCTGACGGCGGGGCGAGTACCATTGGCCGTCAGTCAACCGGTCACGATACCGGCGAAGACGGTGAAGGGCCCTATTCCCATGGACGGGGCCAACCCCATCTGGGAGAGTGTTCCGGGCGTGGTCGTTCCGCTGAGCGGTCAGCTGATCACGACGCCGATGCATCCCAATATCTCGGTGAAGTCGATCTTCGTGAAGGCGATGACCAACGGCAAGGATATTGGATTGCGGTTGGAATGGATCGATCAAACGAAGAATGACACGGCGATCGGTCCGCAAGACTTCAGAGACCAGGTTGCGGTGATGTTCCCGGTGAATACGGCCGGGGCTCCACCGTTTCAGTGTATGGGACAGTCCGGTGGGACGAC
>JBBIKN010000159.1:4664-6738 GCA_037445435.1 Nitrospira sp.
CAGGATGTCATCGGAAACGGTGTCTGGGAACCGTCGGGATCCGTCAAAGGCGGGGGATACACGGGCCCGACTTGGCGGGTTGTCGTGAAGCGGACGTTGGAAACCGGCGATGCGAATGATGTCCAGTTCAAAGCGGGAATGTCGGTGCCGATCGCGTTTGCCGTATGGGACGGTGCCAACATTGAGCGGAACGGCATGAAGTCGCTGTCGACCTGGTTCACGTTGAAACTGTAGCGGTCGAGCGATTTCGAAGTCGATAGCAACAAGCGCTCCTTTGCGTAATTCTGAAGAGGCCTCGGATCGGGTCCCGGTAAGTGAGGGAACGGTTCGAGGCCTTTTTCTAGCAGGATGCTGAAAAAGTTCCGCCAGCGGCGTTCTCGCGTCGCTTAGAGCTCAACGTACCACCGGAGTAAGAGCCGCTAAGAGCAGCTCGGAGTGGGCCGGGTGAGAAAGAATACGCCTCGCCGCTAAAACACTGGGTGCTCACCGACTCTCGCCCGTCTGCAGGCGTGACGTTCATTCTTCTTCGTATCGCGGACCTTGCTGCGGCCTTGTTCGGTGAAATGCGCGTCTCGGCGCGCAGGGGGTGGGCGGGTGAGACAGACAGTCTTCTTTGCGCCTGCTGGATTGCATTTCGCGGAGTGCGGAGCGTATAAAAGAAAGAGTTCTCGAAGTTACTGATTTTCAAGAGTAAGAGGCCGGCTCTACCATGAAAGTCTCCCTCCTGTTTCCGCCAACCTGGCATCCGTCTCAGCCTTATCTCAGTTTGCCGTCCTTGACGGGATTCTTGCGCCAAGGTGGGATTTCCGACGTGTCGCAGCGCGACCTTGGAATCGAATTGTTGGATACTGTGCTGACCAGAGAGTATGCGGCCGAGGTGTACGGGCATTTGATCGCCAAGCAGCGTGAGCTTGAGCGGACTCAGACCGGAGAGACAGGGCCGGGAAGTCGCGAGCATTTTACGAAGGTGATCGATTCGCTCGATCGGTTTTCCTATCTGGTCGACCGTATCGAGCTAGCGAAAGAGACCTTACGCAGTGAAGAGTTTTACGACCCTGATGCGTATCGAGCCAGCCTGTTCATGATCGACAAGTGGCTGGAAGTGGTCTCCTCAATCTATTTCCCGACCAGGCTCACGGTTGTGGATAATCAGTTCGGGAGCTATTCCATCTATTCCTCGAAAGACTTGATGAAGGTGATTCGCGATGAGGCGCAGAATCCCTTTCTCAGTCTCTTCCGTGACCGATTCATTCCGTCGATCGTCAGCAGCCGTCCCGATCTGATCGGGGTCTCGATTACGGCCACGTCCCAGATCATCCCCGGTCTCACGCTCTGTCGACTGATCAAGGAGGCCGCCCCGGACCTTCACGTGACCATCGGTGGCAGCATTTTCACCCGTCTCGTGGACAACATTCGTCGCTGCCCGAGCCTCTTTGAATTGGCCGACGATATCGTCGTGTTCGAGGGCGAAACCGCCTTACTGGAATTAGTCAATCAGCTCGCCGGCAAGAAAGACTACAGCAAGGTTCCCAACCTGATCTATCGATACAACGGGAAGATCACCGTCAACCAGCCGTTCTATTCGGAAAATGTGAATCAGCTTCCTGCACCGAATTATGACGGATTCCCCTTGGATCGCTATTTGTCGCCGGAACCGGTCCTTCCGATCCAGTTTTCACGAGGTTGTTACTACAAAGACTGCGCGTTCTGTGCACTGACCCTCGACCACCAGAATTTCAGGCAGAAGGATCCGGGGCGGACAATCGAGGACCTGCAGTGGCTCAAACAGCGCTATGGGGCGCGCCATTTCTTTTTCACCGACGAATGTTTTGCACTCGCGCCGACAAAACGGTTGTGTCAGCAGATGATCGAGAAACAGCTCGACGTCAAATGGACGTGCGAGATGCGGTTCGAGAAAAATCTCTCACGCGAGCTGTTGGCGTCGATGCGGGATGCCGGCTGTTTGAAGATCGTCTTTGGATTGGAGTCCTTCAATCAGCGCATCATGGATTTCATGAAGAAGGGTATCAAGCAAGAATGGGTCCGGCGGATCGCGGATGACTGTGTGGATCTC
>JBBIKN010000160.1:0-6639 GCA_037445435.1 Nitrospira sp.
GCCTGTGGCCAACGTGGGTTCCTCATCGAACATCGATTTTGAGATAGGTTCTAGTTCTCAGCGCTTAAAAAAGACTTCCAAACATTTCCTTATCTTCCCGTTCTTACTCCATATCCCTTACTTGACATAGGTCGGCAGATTTACGGATATTTATATCTATACGCATTGGTCCTTAGGCGGACATCCACCAAGGAACAAGGAGGCCGGGCATGAACAGGCTCTTGATTGTTCAGCCAACGTACTATCGGAGCAAGTCGGATCTCTCCCTCTATAAAACCAAGAACCGCACTCTTACCGGTCTTACCCTCCCCTATCTTGCCGCCCTGACACCCCACGATTGGACCGTTGAATTGGTCGACGAACAGTTGATGGACATCGACTTTCATGCCTCGGTGGACTTGGTGGCCATTACCGCATGG
The DNA here is from genome assembly GCA_037445435.1 of Nitrospira sp. Lineage (GTDB taxonomy): Bacteria > Nitrospirota > Nitrospiria > Nitrospirales > Nitrospiraceae > Nitrospira_D. The sequence continues at coordinate 420 of JBBIKN010000160.1, forward strand.
ACGATCAATTCCTTCCGGGCCTACGATATCGCGCGTCAATTCAGAGCCCGGGGGATTCCGGTGATCATGGGTGGTCCTCACACCTTTTTCCATAGCGACGAAGCGGCCCAGCATTGTGATGCCGTCGGAATCGGCGAGGGCGAAGACATTTGGCCGATCATGTTGCGCGACGCCGCAGCAGGAAAACTCCAAAAGTTCTATCGCGCGAGTGCCCCACATGACCTCAAAGGGTTACCCTTGCCGCGATATGAGCTGATGAACGAGAAGGGATTCCGGTGGGCGAGAACTTATTCAGTCCAATCCTCCAGAGGATGCCCCTTCAAGTGCGATTTCTGTTCAGAGCGTTTCTATATGGGCACACGCTATCGGTTTCGTCCCGTTCAGGAGATCATCGACGAGATCCGACACATCAAGGCCAAGAACGTCTTTTTCGCCGATAGTATGTTCGCCGGGAAAAAGGACCACTCGATGGAGCTTATGGAAGCGTTGATTCCCCTGAAGATACGCTGGGTCACCCTCTGGACGGCGTATCTCTGCCGGGATCAGGAGTTCATGGACTTGGCCAAGCGGAGCGGGTTGCTCCATGTCAATATGGGCATGGAAAGTATCAGCCGTGAGGTCCTGGCGGCCATGAACAAGAAATTCAATAAGGTCGACCAATATGAAGAGATCCTCCTCAACCTGCGCAAGCGGGGCATCAGCTACTCACTGAATTTTGTGTTCGGCTATGACGGCGAAACGCCGGATACATTCGACGCCACACTCGAATTCCTCCAACACCACAAAGTCCCGGTGGCCTACTTCTATACGCTCAGTCCCCACAAGGGGACGCCGCTCTATGATCGGCTGCAGGCAGAAGGTCGCCTCATTGACGAGACACAACTGGATCGATGGCCCGGCAGTCACTGTGAAATCAAGCCGACTTACTGTTCGGCATCTGAACTGGAGGAACGCGTCAGGACGATGTACGATCGTTTTTACAGTCCCTGGTCCATGATGAGACGACTTCCACTTCCCGTGACCAAAGCACACATCACCTCGTGGGTCATGAACTTTTCCCAACGACGCATGTCTCGGTGGGACCGCCCCGTCAAAAACCACGACTGGGTCTAGAAGGCATTTCAAAACCCTCCGTTCACTCTTCGACCGGCTCAGGGCGAACGGATGTGCTCCTGAAACATTATGTTTCTTCGTCCGTGCTGAGCTTTGTCGAAGCACAGTCATGGGTTTTTGAAATGACTTCTAACTGACCAAGAAGCTACAAAAGATGGGTGGGCCAGGCCCTTCGACACCTCCAGTAAGCAACGTGCGTTCACTCCCTATTCCCCTGCGAGTCTGTCATGAGCCGGTCGAGGATGCATGTCCTACCGCCCCCGTCCTTCCTACCAGGCCATGGACGCGCCCGCTTTAAAACCGTAGAATGCGCCGCATTCTTCTCCGTCGAGCCTCTATTCTTTTCACACAGGATGACATCGCCAATGAGAATCACCGAATTTGCTTTTATCAGACGCGGTAAATAGCCACTGCACCTTCTTTTTCATCCTTTGTTAGAATGCAATAGCCGGCGAGGGTTTATGCCTAAGGCTACTGCTAGATGCCTTTCTTTCTGTGTCGTTTCTCTCCTCCTTGCGTCCTGTGGAGATCCCAATTATCAGGTCCGTCACCCCCTGGGATATGGCGAGATACCGCCTGGGGAAGCTTGGGTAGCCGTCGATAGCGCATACCAATCCCCATTGCGGGAAATGGTGTACTACGACCCCAAGACGATCCGCCGAAACGGCGATCGCGTAACGTTGTGGCAGTTAACAGACTATAAAATGATGCAAGGAAACGCGCCGTTTGGAATGTTCATGATGGGCCCTCACCGGTTTTTGTCGACGAAGACGCACAAGGAATTTGACTGCGCACACAACCGCGTTCGGCTCTTAGCGTCTTCGGAATTCTCTCAACATATGGGCACCGGGACTCAGAATGCGGTATTGGTCGAACAAGACCCTGGGCAACCGGTGGAACAAGGAAGTATCAACCAGGCGCTTTGGGAAGTGGCCTGTGGAGCTACCCAATCCTCAAGTTGAGCCGCCCGACACAGTATGGCGTGTATTCGCCCAAGACCTAGTGTAGAATAAATGTGTGCCGAGTCCCCGATCGTGAAGAGGCTCTCATGGCACGCGACAGCTTGTCTCATCGCAAGCAGACGTATCGAACCCTCGCGCTCAAACTATTGCCCTGGATTTGTGCGCACTGCGGACGAGAGTTTGACGGCAAAAAGCTGAACCAACTCACGGTCCACCACAAGGACCATAACCATGACAACAATCCGCTGGACGGGAGTAATTGGGAATTACTCTGCCTGTACTGCCATGACAATGAGCATCAGCGGTACCTAGTGGCTGATGCATCCGACGAGACACCGGAGAGCCGGAAGCAAGAACGGCCTTCGACCTTCACGCCCTTCGCCAAACTGGCCGACTTGATGAAGCGCAAAGATGTAGCCTGAGGCTGTTACAAAACAGCTGCGGCTCATTGATTGAGCCGCGGGCTTCCCATCCAACTATACAAGAAGACCTACGGACGACCCGGTGTTGCGATGCCGATAGGAACATTCGGAAGAACCGAGAAGCTGGCTGGTGTTGTCGGTGTTAAAGCTCCCCCGGCTCCTATCCTATAGCCTCCGACTTCATTCATCCCGCTGTTCGCTACATACAAGAACTGTCCTGTCGGATCAATCGTGATACCGATAGGGGCAGTACCCGTCCCGGTGCTTGTATTAGGGCTCATCCGCGTGAGCTGCCCCCCGCTGCCAACAGTGAATGCAGCGACCTCATTCGCGGCCGTATTCGTAACATACAAAAAAGATCCATTCGGCGAGATTGCCACCCTTTGTGGACCTTCACCACCCATCCCTGTCGGAAAACTCGCTTGCGGGGCAGCCGGAGTTAAAGATCCCCCACCTCCAATAGCAAAAGCCGCGACGCGATTGGTTCCCTGATACACAACAAACAGAAACGCACCACTGGGAGAAATCGCCAGCCCCTCCGGATTTGACCCAGCGCCGGTCGGAACCATGCCTAACGAGGTGAGGGCCCCATTCGTTCCGATAACAAACCCGGAAATTGTGTTACTGCCGGAGTTGGCCACATAGAGGAATTGCCCATTTGGTGAGACTGCAATCCCTCTCGCTGATGCACCACCTGTTGCAATTGTGCTTTGGGCGGTCGATGCCAAAACACCCCCCGCCCCGATAGAGAATCCAGCGACGGTATTCGTCGCGCTGTTTGCCACATAGAGGAACTCACGATTAGGTGTGATGGTAATCCCTCGTGGAGATGGGTTCGTTCCCGGCACAGCGATTGGCGTTCCAATCGGTGTTAAAACACCCGTCGTTCCGTTGATAGTGAAACCCGATATGGTGTGATTACCTTGGTTCGATGCGTAGAGAAGCTGGCCATTTGATGAAACCGTCAGCCACTCCGGGTTATTGGCTCCAAACGTCGCTGGACTGGTGGCATTTAACGCACCTCCGGCTCCGATTGTGAATCCTGATATGGTATTGGAGCCGTCATTGGCCGTATAAAGTACAGCCGCCGTTCCTTGAAATCCTCCATCCCCGCCTCCGCTTTCCGGACAGCCGGTTAGGAGGAGAAGCATCGGCAGTGCGAACCATGATAATGATCGCATCTTCATGTGGTGTCCTCTTGTTCGTCTCCAAATATGAGCGCTCTCTCCGTATAGCACGAGGAAATACGTACACCAAACAAAATGACTTTTTTCGTTGGACTCTGATCGCTCCTCGCTGGCACACTGCTCACCTATCAGCTCGGGATACCCCTCATCGTGCATCACTCGCTCACCATTCTCGGATCCGGCTACACCGCCAAGTTTCTCCTGCCGCTCGCCCAACACCGCTACGTTCATGTCTTCGCCACCAGTCGTGATCCGGATCGGCACCTCTCACACCTGAGCGTTGACCGACGGATACGATTCGACCTGGCACGACCTGAGACATGGCAGGCGATTCCACCATCAACCGATATCGCGTGGTGCTTCCCCGCCGAACCCATCGAGTTGGTTCAGCAGTTCGCTAAGGCCGCATCGCTACGAACTCGCCGCTTGGTGGTTCTCGGCAGTACCTCCGCCTACGTCGACTGCGCCTCAAGCGAGTACCCTCCTCCCTCGGTCGATGAAACCGCTCCAGTTGATCTGACAAGGCCTCGCGTGACCGGAGAAGAACTATTGAGAAATTCCTATGGGGCAATCATATTACGAGTCGCGGGAATCTACGGACCTGGCCGCAATCCTATCGAGTGGATCAGAGCGGGTCGAGTGCACCCTTCGCACAAATATGTCAACCTCATTCACGTTGAGGATCTAGCCTCGTCCTGCCTCGCAGCTCTCATGCATGCTGACGCCGGCGGAATCTACAACGTGAGCGATGGAAATCCGAGGACCTGGCGAGAGATCTGTCAGATGGTCGAGCAACGATGGGATATTCGATCCTCCGACTCTCAGGAAATCAACTCACCAGGGAAGCGGGTGTCGAACAAGCGGTTGTGCGAGTTACTCAAATTGGATGGGACAGGCCTGCGCCATAGGAATCTATTCAAGGCGCTTGAGCTGATACAGCGTAAGGCTCTTAACGAAGCAACGCCATTACGGTAAGGCACACGAGCAAGTTGTTCGTCGCGTGGGCGACCATACCGGGAATCAGGCTCCCCGTCCGTTCATAGATCCATGCCCAGAGGAATCCGCTCCAAAAGACGCTGAGGAATCCAATCAGGCCATAGCCGTGGGCGAGAGCAAAGAGGCTCGTACTGATCATGGCGGCAGGCAGGAATGCGAATCGCCGGCGAAGCATCGCAAACAGTAACCCCCGAAACGCAAGTTCCTCGAAGATCGGTGCGAGGACAACGTACTCGAGCAGACTCACGGCCGTGACGGACGGAGATCCCCACACCAGATCCTGATCAAACCATTCCGTCCAGTGGTTATTCAAACTCAAGAACTCGGCCGCCCGCCCCATCACCCATTCACCCCAGAGCCCGGCTGCGACAACCGCGAGGATGGTGCAGGCCAGACGTCCAAGGTCCTGTCGCTTGATCCCTAGACCGAAGCCGTTCTGGAAAGTCAGACCGGCCGGCTTGAGTAATTGGACATACGTGAGGACAAGCAGCGGTACATAAGCTAAGGGAATGGCCAATACGCGCAACGACCCCTGTTCAAATGATGGAGTCGCCAGAATACCTGCGGTCATGACGACCCCGGCCGCACCGCCTCGGAGAATGACCGCAGCGGCCGTCGCTCCGGACCAAGGTGGTGGAATGCCGGGTGAATGGAGACGGAGGATGTCTATCCGCTGTCTCCTCAGTCGGGCAACACCCAACAGCATGACCGACCCAATCGCCAAACAGACCAACTCGAAGACGATCAATGGGCGAATCCATTGCTGGACTCGATCCTCCTTGAGTACCGCCTGCTCCTCAATCGTCGCCAGAAGGTTCTGATTGCCCGCACGTCGTGCCAACCGTGCGGCCAGGTGATCATAGAACCAACCGCTTGGCAACGCTTCTGCCAGCGCGGCCTGTAATGTTGCTTCTTGTGCCCTGTCAAGCGGCTGGGTACCATATGCAGCTTCTATGAGTTGTCCGAATAGCGATGCAGACGTACCACGGCTTTGCCATCCTTCGGCTTCGGCGAGTGCCATCGCTTCATGGCCGGACTCCCCGAGTAGAATGGCCAACCGAAGCTTAGAAAGGAGATCATCGGTCGTCTCAACCAGTTCCCGATACCACTGGATGGCTTCCTCCCGTGCTTCATCATCACTGCCCATCGTCCAGTGAGCCATCCACTGCTGCCATTCCGGCGCACGACGAAGACTGTCTTGGGCTTCCAACATACGGCCGACCATCAGATCGAGCGCGCGAGCCGGGTCCTCAAATCGCTGAAGCTTGGGAAGGGTCACCGAAAACCACAGAACGGCGCCGAGCGCCGCAATGAGAATGCCGGCGCATAGCCCGCTGACAACCACAGACCATCGAGAGCGATAGGGGGCAATCGATTGTTCAGAAACTGCAGGCTGCTCGCGCTGCGGGAGATCCGGCAATTGATCGAACGACAGTGTCTGGTCACTCATGAGTGGCTGACTATACCATGGAGCTGCACCGCACCAAATCCCCTCAAAGTAGCTACGGAGCAGGTCTTGCGGGTGTTTCTCGCATAGCCT
>JBBIKN010000161.1:0-6601 GCA_037445435.1 Nitrospira sp.
GGTCGGGCGATTAGCTCAGTGGTAGAGCGCTTCCTTCACACGGAAGAGGCCACAGGTTCGATACCTGTATCGCCCACCACCCTTCCTACTCCAATTATCTCCCGAGAAACGTTACCGTTTCCGAAACGTGACAAAAACTTCAGTTTCTAGACAGAAACCGAGAGGTCGGCTACACTTCTGATTGTCTTGGTGAGATATCTTGGCTTAAGAACACACGATGGAGATCGAAACAAGCGAGGTTACATTATGAAAGTGGTATCAACAACTATCGGCGTCTTGATAATGGCTCTCGTCGCCAGCGGTTGCAGCACGACGCGCCAGCAAAGCGCAGGTGCCGACGATAGGGAATACACTCCCCCGACAAGCATCTACAACATTTTGGATAGCACGGCGCTGGTCTATTCCTCGCCAGCTGCAGGATCGGCAATCAACGATCATCCGCTTCGCTGGGTCGGGTTCATTCTGCACCCAATCGGCCATGCCTTCGATTACGGGATCAATCGCCCGATGTATACGATCGGCGGCAACTCTCCCTATCTCCACGGATACACCGCTGAAGATAGTATGTTGGATGCCCAACGCCAGTAGACCGGTCGACCCTCCTGCGAAGATATAAGGCCCGCTCTTCATCCTGAGAGCGGGCCTCTTATTTTCTTCTTCGCGCAAACCCCCTCGAATCGTGTATTGTTCATTTAAAAGCCGACCATGAAGATGTTCAGGCAACTCATCAGCGTGCTTGTACCGTTAAGCCTAGCAATTGGTTGCAGCGGTTCGCCGGCACCTGTGCGGCCTCCTCTCCCTCCCTCCAAAAGCGATCTCATTTTGCTTGCCTCGACAGCGCTTTGTGAGCCTGAGGCCGACTTCTTGAAAAAGCATTCTCCGACAACACACACCGTGAAGGAGTGGGGAAGTGGTCAGGAACTTACGATTCCCGCGGAGAGGAGTGCCTCGCACGGAGAAGAATCGTATTTTTTTGATGAAGACGGGGTTCTGGTCGGAGCGCTCTTTACCTTTCCTAAAGGTCTGGACCTCCAACCCTACCCTGTGCTCCGGCAAACGCTTTCACAACTGAAACCCTCCGTGGAGTTCTACTTGAATGTGGCTCAACTGGAAACAAGAACAAACATGGAGAGCAGTGCTCTCTTGGAAACCGGAGACGAGAAGACCACGACACAATACCTGGTCACAGGACTTCAAGAACACCCGATCTTGCTCGCGGTCTCCTTTACCATTGACCCATATGTACGGCTCTTTTCTCCGTACCGACGAGAGTTTCTTGATCGACTGCGCAATCCGGCAGGAGGCAAGGCAGGACAGAAGATGGAGAGTCAAGGAATCGAAGATAAGGAACCGTTCTCGTCCTTGCAGCAATTTGCGCGTGGCCAAACAGCTCAACTTGCGTATTGCGGTGACAAGAACTATGACATCGCGGCCGATGCATACCAAAAGGCAATTGCCAGTGGATTCACGAATAAGGTATGGCTTGCCGAAGCTCGGCACAAACTGGGAGTGACTTGGCAAGCGAAAGGTCAATTCGAGAAGGCGAAAACGGAGTTGTTGCAGTCACTTGCCCTAAGGCCCAATATTCCCGAGGTACTAAACAATCTTGGCACCGTCCAGGTTAAAATGGGGGATAAAGCCACCGGCATCAGCTTGTTTGAAAAAGCCGTAACCCTGCGTCCTAACTATGCCCTCGCCCGCTACAACCTCGCTGAGGCATTGGAGGCGACGAATCCCAAGCGTGCTCTTTCCGAGTACGAAACCTACCTCGCCCTGGCAGACGGCATTCCTGAAGAGGAAGCCCGCATCGCTCACGTTAAGGAACGCGTGAAGGTTTTGAAGCAGTAGTCCAATCCAGCTCCGTATGACCCCCTATGGTTGATTCACGAAAACCTGTAATCTCTGGACGTTCTAAATCCTTCCGGTAGCATGATGCTCGGCTCAGATCTCTATTTGCTCGGAGGGGCATCATGCGTGAAGCATTCCTGTGCGGCCTTGTTGGGTGCTGTTTTTTGATCTCAACCACACCAGCAGTTGCGGAACGGAATTGGGAATTTTCTGTCGGTGGATACGGAGGGTGGGCCTTTCATGGCGACACCACCCTTCAATTCAATCAAGCAACAAACCTTTCCACGGGGTTGGTGGAACCGGTCGATGCCAAAGCAACGAATCTCCGCTTTGAAGATTCCGGCACATTCGGTGCCAAACTCACCGCCTGGCATTTGCCCAAAAAATATAGCTGGCAGCCACAAATCGGGTTTAAGATCGATTGGACCAGGTTTACCGCAGATGTTCCGGCCGGCCAGGTACTCCCGGCATTTGGAACACTTCAAACCACTGGTACGCCGGTCGGATTCGCAATAGTTAACGTGGCGCCAGAATTCGCGGTCGACAATATGATGTTCAACCTACTGTTTCGCTATCCAATCGGGGCGACACCGGATATGCCGCAGGGCCGATGGTATCCCTATGTCGGCATCGGAGGAGGCGCCCAACGGGCTCGCCTATCACTACAGGGCTATAAAGAAACCAGTACGTCCCCTTCTTTTCAGGCATTGGGAGGTGTCAAGTTCTTTGTGATCAAGTATCTGGCTCTCTTCGGTGAAGCGAAATGGACGTAGGGCTGGCACACATTCAAATATGAAACGGACTTCTACTGGGAACGTTATAGCATTTCAACAATCCATCTGGTCGGGGGAGTAGCGCTTCATTTCTGATATTGCTGAGGGAGAAGCTCAGCCTCGAGCTCGCTCTTCCTGTTCTTGCAGGGTTTTGCACTCGATACAGAAGGTGGTGACCGGGCGGGCTTTAAGCCGTTTGTAAGGAATGTCTCCGCCGCAGCGTTCACACGTCCCGTATGTGGCGGCGTCCATTCGCTCCAGAGCTTCGTCGATCTTCTTGAGCAGTTTCCGTTCGCGCTCTCGAATTCGCATGGAAAAATTCTGGTCGACCTCGGCGGATGCTTGATCGCTGACGTCGGGAAATGCTTCGAGGTCGCCTCGATGGGTCAGGACTTCCCCCACATCATTCAGAATAGCCGCGCGTTGGCGCTCGAGGTCCCGACGGATGTCAGGATATTTGGTGCTCTGGGCACCTGGTTTCGGCTTATTCAACGAAGGCCTGGCGCGCGTCGAGCTCTGCGATTTCGTTGAAGGAGTGCGTGTTCCGGAACGGCGTGTCTTCATGGCTATGGTTCTGAGTGTAAGAGAAACAGAGAACTATACCAACCTAAATGAAAGAGGGTCAACGAGGGGCAGAACTTCGTGTATAGGCTATAGGTCACGCCGCCCCTCAATCGATTTCAGTAACGTCACCTCGTCCGCGTACTCAATGTCCATGCCCACTGGAATCCCATAAGCAATTCGGGAAACACGTACGCCGAAGGGCTTGAGCAACCGTGTCAAATAAATCGCCGTGGCTTCTCCTTCAATGGTAGGGTTCGTCGCAAGAATGATTTCTTCAACCCCCCCGAGTTTCACGCGATCAACAAGGTCTTCCGCTTTGATGTCTCCGGGACCTACCCCGTCGAGTGGCGAGAGCGCTCCCAACAGGACGTGATAGAGTCCGCGATAGGCGCCTGCCCGTTCGACGGCATACAGCGTACTGGGTTCTTCAACGACGAAGATCTTGGTCCGATCGCGTTTCGGGTCGAGACAAAACTCGCACAAGTCCGCTTCGGCGATATTGCGGCATTGTCTGCAAAACGCCAACCCATCCTTCACCGCACGAATGGTATCCGCCAGCCGCAAGGCATCCTCTCGCTCCGCCTTCATCAGATGAAAGGCTAACCGTTGGGCGCTCTTGTGGCCGATGCCGGGGAGGCGGACCAGTTCTTTGATTAATCTCGCCAGCAAGCCCTGTTGATCGACGGCCATCGCTAAAATAAACCAGGAATTTTCATCCCACCGGTCAGCGCTTTCATTTCACCTTCCATCAATTCCTTGGCTTGCCGGAGCGCTTCGTTCGTCGCGGCCACCACGAGATCCTGGAGCATATCGACATCACCACTTTTGACGATCTCGGGGTCGATCGTCACGCTGACAATCTGCATCGCCCCGTTCGCCGTGACCGTGACGATCCCGCCGCCGGCCGTCCCGTTGACGGTTTTTGACGCCGCTTGCTCTTGAATCTTGGCCATTTGTTCCTGCATGGCCTGGGCTTGCTTGAGTATGTTGCTCATGTTACCGAAAGGATTTTTCATTCGCTTGCCTCCTGCTGGGCTATAGGACGAACCTCGGCCAAGTCGACGCCGAATATCTCGAGGGCCTGCTTCACCGTCGGGTTGGCTTTCGCACGTTCGAACAACACCAGCCGTTGTTCTTGTTCCTTGGCCGCTCGTACTTGGGCCATGGTCGGTCCCGGTGGATGGCTCTCGGTCAGCTCGATAATGCGAACCCTTACTGGAGAACCCAACTGTTGCTCGCACAGCCTTGCTAACACGTGAAGATTTTCTTCTTTCTCTAATCTGGCCCTGGCTACGGTAGCCTGCTTGGCAAATCCGATGGTAACGACCCCGCCCTCCATCCCAACAAACCGACCGGCTTCGAGGAACGGCGCGATATTGGGAAATGAAGCTGCAACCTCTTCTTGGACTAATTCCCACTGCAACGTCGGTTGTGGAGCGACGGGAGCCGTAGGTACGGGGGCCTCAACGACTGTTGCTGCCTGGGTCATGGGCTTAAGGGGAGAATTGGATAAAACCACCGACCTTGCGACCTTTTCAGTTTTGGAGGTGACAGGAGGTTTAGGGGGCTGGGGGGCAACAGATGCTTCCTGTCGCACAGGGAGTGGGGGCGCTACTGGCGGTCCACTCTTCCGTACAGCCGGCTCAGCGGGAGATTGTTGGCTGGAAGTCGATGTCTTCTGTACCAAGCGGACCGCTGTACCGTCTCGTTGGCGCAAGAGCCGTGTGGCTCGAACAGCCGCGGTCTCCATCACAAAACGAGGGTGGCTACTGAATCGTAAAGCATCTTCCGCTTGGATGAAGAGGGTCAGCAGTTCCTCAATCTGTTCCGGGGTCAGTACCCTGGCATTCCTCGACATCTGGTTCAGATCGTCTTCCGAGGCTTCAATCAAACCACGCAGCTCGACCGTACCGGGAACGACTGCCGCCACGAGCAAATTGCGGATATGCTCCACGACTTCGGCGCAGAACGCCCTTAAGTCATGTCCGCGATCCAGCAGTTTAGCCAGGCTGGTAAGAGCAGCAGGGCTGTCTTGATCCATGATCGCTCTCATGAGTTCCTTCACCAGTTCCTGAGGTACAGCTCCCAACAGCAGTTCCAGATCCGTGTGGTTGATGGCTTTGCCGCCATACGCAATGACCTGGTCAAGCAAGCTCAACGCATCTCGCATGCTCCCTTCACTGGCACGGGCCAGGGCCACGAAGCTTCGTTCTTCGAGCGTCAACTGATCTTGAACCGCCACATGTCGAAGTCGTTCGATGATTTCGGTCCTGGCGATCCGCCGAAAGTTATAATGTTGGCATCGTGAGAGGATCGTCGAGGGGATCTTATGAATCTCCGTGGTCGCGAACACGAAGACCACGTGTGCCGGTGGCTCTTCGAGTGTCTTCAGCAGGGCGTTAAACGCCGAGTTTGAGAGCATGTGGACTTCGTCGATGATATAGACTCGAAACTGACCACGAAACGGGGTGAATTTGACGTTCTCGCGGATCTCTCGCACATCATCCACGCTGGTGTTGGACGCACCATCAATCTCGATGACATCGACCGAGTTCCCTTGCGCAATCTCGCGGCAGTTCTCGCAGGTGCCGCAGGGGCGACTGGTCGGTCCCTGTTCGCAGTTGAGTGCCTTCGCGAGGATTCGCGCGACGGTCGTTTTCCCCACGCCCCTCGTGCCGGAAAAGAGATAGGCATGCGCGATCCGCTTCGTCGAGACTGCGTTCATCAGCGTCTGAACGACATGGGGTTGGCCGATCACATCATCAAAGGTGCCGGGCCGATATTTACGCGCGGAGACTTGGTAGTCCAACTGTCGCTATGCTCCCAATGTTGCGCCTCATTCAAAGTTTTTCCATAGAGAAGTGGGGCCAGGTGATCCTGCGGCACACAGAACTGACTGCTTACCGTTGCTTCCTTCCGGACCTGGCGGGGTTCACAGGGTCCTATTGCACAGGGCCCAGCCCCTGTTCTCAAGTTCCCCACACATGAAGTACCAAGGCAAAAGTCGTATTCTGCATTTCGCCTTCCAAGCGCCGTTCAGTATACGTAACTGCACGGGGTGCCCTATTCAGCGGCGTCTATTACGAAATCCAACAAGAGCTGCGGGCACGAGCAAGCTCGCATTGGCGGAGAGGGTGGGATTCGAACCCACGGTCCCGTTGCCGAGACGCATGCTTTCCAAGCATGTCGATTCGTCCACTCTCGCACCTCTCCGCATCGAGAGAGTGCAAAGGGATAGCATCTTAGCACGCGTATTCGTGACCGGCAAGGTAACGACCCTCGCCGTTCCTTTGGTGAGGAATTCACCGAGTAGCGTCGCTCTTTTGGAAAGAGTATGCCTTTGTGGTGTCCGCAAGAGTGCGGCGATCGTGATCAAGGACGGAATCAAGCTGCTCCACGGGGCCATTCATACTAGG
>JBBIKN010000162.1:0-6518 GCA_037445435.1 Nitrospira sp.
AAACGATACAGCGTAAAAGAGGTAGAAGTGAGATGTGCGACCTTGGTATGATGCGCAGGTGTTGATTGGTTTCACGGGTATGGGAACAATCCAGCGCCGAAAGACCGAATCCCTTCAGTGCCGAGGTAGCTCAGTTGGCAGAGCACAGCCCTGAAAAGGCTGGTGTCGACAGTTCGATTCTGTCCCTCGGCACCATCTCAGCATACTACCCCCGTCCAAAGAATGAGATACTGCACAGCCTGAATACAATGCATGCCGAATCTATGTCTCTCTTATTTACTGACAGAGAAGAGGTTGCGCAGCAAGGGTTTAAGGTTTGGGGAGGTACTTGAAGTCTAAAATTCCGTAGGGTCTCGTCATTGCTTCAACGTCCGAATATACGCCAATACGGCTCGACTATCTTCGTCAGACAAACGAGTCTTCCATGACGGCATGTTCGGCTTTCCCTCGTGAATGGTGCGCAGCAGCGCCGCATCGGACTTTTTCTTCATGGCCGATCTTGTAAGGTTAGCCGGATCTGGACCGAGTAACAAGTATCCATCCCCTTTTCCCTCCAGACCATGGCAGCCGGCGCAATGCCGAGAAAAAATCTTTTTTCCTTTTGAAAGGTCGCTACCCTTTGAGTCGGCCTCAACGGGAGCGGCAATTGCCAGCTGTCCTCCCATGGCAATCGTGGCCAGGCTCAATACTATAAGACATATCTTGCTCATCTTCATGTCGATCATCGCTCGACTGAATCGAGCCATCATGTTGATGGTATCCTTCCAGGATGGCGAGACGGTCGCGGTTCACCGTTATCATGAGACGAGTCGAGGTCTTGCACATCAAGGGATGTCTCCTCTGATAGTCCACCGGCTTGCATCGCTTTCCTTGAACGACCTTCCAGCCATCGATAGAGAACCGGTAACATGATCAAGGTGAGGAACGTTGAGCTGACGAGCCCTCCGATGACGACGATCGCCAACGGGCGCTGCACCTCCGATCCGATCCCGTTGGCAAACGCCAACGGAACCAACCCTAACAACGCCACCAACGCCGTCATCAACACCGGACGCAGTCGAAGGAGAGCCCCCATGGTCACCGCTTCGTCCAAGCTATGGCCATCTTCCCGCAGCTTGTTCATGTATGAGACGAGCACAATTCCGTTCAACACAGCCACCCCGAAAAGATTTATGAACCCGACGGACGCCGGCACGCTGAGATATTCTCCGGTCAACCAGAGCGCCACGACCCCACCAATGAGTGCAAACGGCAAGTTTAAAATAATGAGCGTCGCCTGCTGAAGCGAATTAAAGGTGGAGTACAGCAAAAAGAAAATCAACCCGATCGTGATCGGGACGATGATGCGCAGCTTCGCCATCGCTCGTTCCATATTCTCGAATGATCCGCCCCACGTCACCCGGTAACCGGGCGGGAGCATGACTCGTTCATTGATTTTCTGTTGCGCTTCCGCGACTAAACCGCCGATGTCTCGTCCCAGTGTATTGAAACCGATCGACACGTACCGCTGAAGTTGGTCTCGGCTGATCCGTCCCGGACCTTCTTCCAACTGCACGGTTCCGAGGTCGGCCAGAGGAATCAGCGCGCCGGCCCGGTCGCTGAGCAGAATGTTGCTGATGGTTTCGACGCTGTCCCTGTACTGTTCCGGGAATCGGACCACCAGATCGAACCGCTGTTGGCCTTCGTAGACGCGAGTCGCCGCATGCCCCCCAATAGCGGTCGTGATGATCTCGCGCACGTCGGCGACGTTGATGCCGTGCCGGGCGATCTTCCCGCGATCAATGTCGATGGTGAGATACGGCTGCCCGAATAACTGCTCGACCTTGATATCCTTGACGCCTCGGACGGTTTCCAGCACCTCGGCAATTTCTTGGGCCTTGTTCCGCAGCATCTCCAGATCATCACCGAACAACTTGACCGTGGCCTCTGTGCGGACGCCGGAGATCAATTCATCGACCCGTTGCTGAATGGGCTGACTGATCAAGAACGTCGCCCCGGAGATCTGCGTCAGCCGCTCGCGAACTTTCTGCACCAATTCAGGTCTGGTTCGTGCGGTCGTCCACTGATCTAACGGACGTAATCGAACGACAGGGTCACTTTCATTCGGCTCCTGAGGATCATTTCCTAACTCTGTTCGACCGATCTTGGAGACGACCATTTCCACTTCTGGAAATTCCATGATCGCCTGCTGCATGCGCTTTTCGATCTCGATGGAAGCCGGTAGAGATACGCTCGGCAGTCGAATAGTCTGAGGCGCTAATGACCCCTCGTTCAGAATCGGGATAAATTCAGTTCCCAGTGTGGGAACCAGTGCCAGTGCACCGATCAAGGCTCCGATCGCCATCGCGATCACCGCCGTACGGTGTCCAAGGGCCCACCGCAGCGCAGGAGCATAGAGACTCTTGGCCCGCCGGACGATCCAGGGGTCCTCCTCACTTCCCTGTTTCAGCGCGAGGGAGCAGAGTACAGGCGAGAGGGTAAGCGACAACACCAGCGAGACAAGCAGTGCGATCATGATGGTATAGGCCAGAGGCTTGAACATCTTGCCTTCCATCCCGTGCAGCGACAGAAGCGGAAGAAAGACGATGATAATGATGAGGATGCCGAACACGACCGGTTGCCCGACTTCCTTGACGGCCTGGGTCACCAGTTGCAGCCTCGGGATGGTACGGGCGGAATGGTGCGAAAGATGACGATAGACGTTTTCGACGACGACCACGGAACCGTCAACGATCATGCCGATGGCGATGGCCAATCCTCCGAGCGACATCAGATTAGCCGTCAATCCGATCTGCCCCATGACGATGAACGTGGCGAGTGGTGCCAGAGTCAAGGTGCCGACCACGATCAAGGCGCTACGGATATTTCCCAGAAAGAGGACGAGGACCACGACGACCAGGATCACGCCTTCCGTGAGCGACTTATAGACGGTGTTCAAGGCGGCCGTGATTAACTCGATGCGGTCGTAAAACGGCACGATCCTCATTCCGCCCGGTAAGAGATTTTTTGCGTGAATGTCGTCGATGCGGGCCTTGATCCCTTCAACGACATCCCGCGCATTGCCACCCCGCAACATGAGGACGATGCCGCTCACCACTTCACGATCGCCGTTCAACACCGTGGCCCCATGCCGCACGGCATGCCCGATGAGCACTTGCGCGACGTCCGACACAAATACCGGCGTCCCCCCCGTCTCCTTGACCACAATACGTTCAATGTCCTGCAGTGAACGGATCAACCCTCTACCCCGTACGATGTACTTTTCATCATGCTTTTCTAAAATATTGCCGCCGGCGTTGGCGTTATTTCTCGCCACGGCGTCGAAGACTTCGCGTAGCGTCAGATTGTATTTTCGCAGCATGCCCGGCTCGACCAACACTTGATACTGTTTGACATACCCGCCCATCGAATTGACGTCGATGACCTCCGGTGTACTTTTCAAGAGAGGCCGGATCACCCAGTCTTGAATCGTGCGCTGCGTGATCAAGCGCTGGTGTTCTGCCTCGGCATCAGTAACGAAGCCCGGAGGGGCCTCGATGTAATATTGAAACACCTCGCCGAGCCCCGTGCTGTTCGGCACCAGCATCGGCTCCGCCCCTGGAGGAAGCTGCTCTTCTACTTCAAGCAGCCGCTCAAGCACCAACTGGCGGGCTAGATTGATGTCCATCGAATCATCGAACACGATCGTGATGAGCGAGAGACCGACTTTCGTGAGGGAGCGCATCTCAGTGAGGGACGGTACACCCGTGAGTTGCAGTTCGATCGGATACGTCACCAGACGCTCGACTTCCGCCGGTGAGAGACCGGGCGCCTTCGTCACCACCTGTACCAGCACGCTGGTCACGTCGGGAAAGGCGTCGATCGGAATGGTCCGAAAGGCGTAGATGCCTCCAGCCCCGATTAAAAGTGCACAGATGATGATCAGCAGCCGCTGCCGTAAGGAAATGTCGAGGAGGCGAGAGACCATCAGACGGGCTTCTTCAACAGCTCGGACTTCAAGACAAAGGCACCGTGAGTGACGACTTGTTCTCCTTCATTGAGCCCGCCGAGTATGGCGGTCAGAGTCCCGTTGGATTCACCGACACGAACCTCCCGCAATTCGTATTCGGTCGTGCTCCGCTGGACAAAGACAAACGTGCGGCCTTGATCACGTTGCAGCGCAGCCTCCGGTATCGCCAGCCGATCCGGCTGCGTTTCCGAAAAAAGTCGAATGGTCGCAAACATTTCGGGTTTCAATCGACCATCCGGGTTGGGAAGCTCCACTCGAAGTTGCATCGTGCGCGTCACAGGATCCAAGACATCGCCCACATACGTGATCGGTCCTCTGAACACTTCTTTGGGATAGGCGTTGATCCGCACCTCCACCTGAGTCCCCCCGGTCGCATGGATGGAATGAACAAACGGAATGTCTTTCTCGGGGATATTGGCTTGAACCCACACTTCCGACAGATCCGCGATGACGAAGAGATTTTCGGTCGTCTCGACCACTTCTCCTCGCGTCAGCTTGCGCCCGATGATACGGCCGGCGAAGGGTGCCACAATGGGCACGACCGATCGTATCTTTCGGCTCTGTTCGAGACGACGGAACTCTTCGTCGCTCATCCCGAGCAGTTTGAGCCTGTCATGCGCCTCATTAGCCTCCGCCTGGCTGCTGAGCAGTTCCGCATGTCGTCGCTGCGCTTCGGCTTCTCCGATCACTTGCTCTTGCAGGAGGAATTGAGCCCGGTTATACGCCTGTTCGGCAAGATGGAGCTTGGCTTGCGCCTTGAGGTAAGCGGATTGAGCAAGCCCCAGCTCGCTGCTGTAGAGAATAGCCAATGGGACGTTCGCTTTGACCTCTTGCCCGAGTTCGCCATACACCTCGACGACTCGGCCTCGAACCAAGGTGGTGATCTCCGCCATATTCCGTTGATTGGGTTGAACGATCGCGGGAAAATCCCGGTACGTTCGAAAGTCACTGCGTGCCACCGGCTGAACCACGAGCCCCACCCGTGACGATTCCTCCGCCGTCATCGTGATGAGACCTGGAGCTGAGATTGCAGTAGGAGCTTTACTGGCGACCACTTCATTCGGGGTCGCATCGCAACCTGATTCCACAACCATCACGCCAAGCAAAAGACCGACTAAAGTCCGGCTGATCCACGATGATGGGAGTCGGAAAGGATTAAATAGACCGGTCACAAGGTCCCCCCCACGGCTTGTTCCAGCCGAGCCAGCGACACCGAGAGATCGTGCCGCGCCAACGCATAATCCAGCAAGATCTGTCGCTGCACACGCTGGGCATCGAGCACTTCCAGCAGACTGGAAGCCCCCTGTTGAAAACTGAACTGCGCGAGCCGCAGAGCCTCCTGCGCCTGTTTCAGCAAACCTTTGTCGAACACCTCAATCAACTCCGCCGTCGTGCGGACATCCTGATAATGTTGGTAGACGGCTCGCCCCAGTTCATTGCGCGTCCGAAGTAACTCCGCTTCATCACGGCGTTTGGCACCCAAGGATGACGCAATTTCGCCTTGGCGTCGGTACCAGAGAGGCATCGGAACCGACAATCCTCCCTGAACCGCTTCCCGCCCGATTTCACGCCAGTAACTCGCGTTGGCGGTCACGGTCGGTACACGGGCTTGCCGTTCGAATTCAATCTTCCAGTCTGATTGTTCGACCGACTTCAACAAGCGTTGGATGGTGGGATGCTGATCCATCATGCGAGCCATGAGTCCTTCAATCTGCAAGTGACGAGGAAGTATCCTGAATTCCCCATAGACCATATAAGAAGGGCCGAGAGCGCCGCCGGTCAAGGTGTCGAGCACGACGCGACTGATCCGAACGACATTATCCGCACGTGCAAGTTGTTGCCGAGCCTTCAGCACTTCGACTTCGGCCTTGATGGACTCAAACTGAGGCGCTTCCCCCGACTTCACCCTTGCCTTAACGATCCGAGCCACGCCCTCTACGGTGTCGAGATTCTGACGGGCCAAGTCCGCGTCCTGCTGAGCCAACAGTAAGTCATAGAAGGCGACTTTGACCTGCGATGCCAAATTCAATCGTGTCTCCAACATACCCACGTTGGCTGTCGCCAGTCCGAGGTCCGCTACTCGTTGCCGAGCGGCCCGCATGGCAGGCCATTCGATCGGCTGTCCCACCACAAAGTTGTATTCGGTGAGCGATTGGCGATCGAGAAGCGGTCCGATACCAGCTCGGCCTGTGTCTTGAAGATTGCCATGGCCACCTGAGCCGGCAACTGTGGGATTGGGGTAGGCACCAGCCATCGTCTGCTGCCCCTTCTGCTGTTCGATATTGCCTTCGGCGAGCGAAACCAAGGGATTTCTTGCCAAGGCGAGATCCACGATCATGTCGAGACTGTACAACTGTCCTTCGGATTGAGCAGAGGCCGTGGCCGCGCCAAGCCCTATACCCATCCCACACATCAGAGCCAGAAGCACTCCCATCACCATCTTCCTCGCTAACCTCAAAAATGCCACATCAATAGTAGGCCGAATGTGATCTATTTTCAATTATCTAGG
>JBBIKN010000163.1:0-6481 GCA_037445435.1 Nitrospira sp.
AAGCGGATCATCATGATGGTTCTGCTCGCCCTTCTCCTGATGAGCGCGTCGGTTTTTTTGGTGGAACGCAAGGAGTCCAGCATCATCGTCGTCACATTCCCGAGCGGTGTTGAGCTGGAGGCCGAAGTGGCGGACACGCCGGAGAAGTTACTCTTCGGGCTTGCCTTTCGCGAGGCGTTGCCTCACAACGGCGGCATGCTTTATATCTTTGAGCAAAACGGACTGCATCGTGTGACCACCAAGGAATATCGATTCCCCATCGACATTCTGTGGGTAGACGAGAGTCATCATGTGGTGCATATGTTTGAACATGCTGAACCATGTACGAAAGACCCTTGCCCCCTTTTCGGGCCACCACCCGAAGCTGTTCGGTATGTGATACAGGCAGAATCGGGATTCATTAAGAAAGCCGGAGTTGCAAAAAACGACGAGCTCAAGTATGCCCTTCGTATGTGAAGCCAGGAGAGGAATACGCACGATGGATGGGTTTCAAAAGGTGGCACAGATCGATGAGCTGCCTCCGGGAACGTCAAAGATAGTCAAGGTCAATGACCGCCCGATCGCGTTGTTCAACGTGGAAGGAAGGTTGTATGCCATCCATAATAGCTGCCCGCATGAAGGGGGGCCGCTTATTGAAGGGAGGCTCAAAGGATACGTTATTGCTTGCCCTTGGCATGATCTGGCGTTCGATATCAGAAATGGGCAAGGCATCGATGGGGGTGGTTACTGTGTAGGAAGCTACGAAGTCCGGATCGACGGGAGCGATATTCTGATCGGTCCTCGGCGGAAAATATAAAAAAGAAGATTCGGCTCCACGATTGTCTTTACGAAACAGATCATGATTTCGACGTGAGTATTTCTAGTACCGACCATCACGGTGCTCTGGATGGAAGCGACTGTCGCAAGGTCACGGTTGACCAGTCATTCTTCATCCGCCTCTGGGAAGATCGCACCAGAGGTGAACAGTGGGTGTCGTCTTACGACACCAAAGGACTCGCACTTCTCAGTGATGAGTTCCTCCGTGTTGCGAGCAATAACGCTGTGGAAAACGGGCAGCGCATTTTCGAATTCAAAGCCGTGCAGCCGGGGGTTTATCAGCTGATTTTCGAAAAGCGCATGGGCTGGAAGTTCACGGCAGAAGATCGTCGCCTGTTCAGAATAGAAGCAGAACCACCACCCAAGAATTGAGCCAATGCCCGACATTGCGTTCATCAACGGCCGCTTTCTTCCTTGGGAAGAGGCGACCATTTCCATCGACGACCGGGGATTTCAATTCGGTGATGCCGTCTATGAAGTTATTCGGACCTATCGAGGAAAAGCATTCGAGCTGGCCGCACATCTTGCCCGATTGGATCGGAGTGCAAGGGAACTCGCACTTCGCCAACCCTATACCAGGGACCAATGGACACGATGGATTGAACAAGGACTCAGTCTGGCCGGATATCAAAACGCCAAGATCTATATCCAGCTGACCCGTGGGGTGGCTCCCCGTGAGCACAGTTTCCCCTCCAATATTCTTCCCACGGTCGTCATGACCGTCAGGGAGTTTCATCCCCTGTCAGCGGAAGTCCGTCACAGGGGAGTCAGCGCATGTACCAGAGAAGATCTTCGATGGGGCCGCTGTGATATTAAAAGTGTCAATCTCCTGGCTAACGTCCTTGCCCGCGAAGAGGCGAAGAAGGCCGGCGTCTTCGAAACAATTTTGATCAGGGATGGCTTCGTCATGGAAGGTGCGTTGAGCAATGTCATGGCTGTTCTGGGTGGGGTTGTCATCACCGCCCCGGAAGGCCCGCGAATTCTATCTGGCGTCACACGTACCCTGGTCTTAGAGTTGGCCAAGAAGGACGGCATCATGGTCGAAGAACGATTCATACCGATCGACGACCTTTGCCGCGCGGATGAAGTATTTCTGACCGGTACGACGCTAGAAGTACTCGGGGTTGTCCAGATCGACGGGAAAATCATCGGCTCCGGCCAACCGGGATCGATTACAAAAACGCTGGCTGCTCGTTGGACGTTGTTGACCGGGTAGTCCCCTTGCTTTGCACCTGGGCGCGTGATATGGTGCATCTTCTGTAAGTGGGCTTATGCCCACTTTTTTGTTTGGACACATGTCAAAGGAAAAGTAGGTTGAGCATACCGGGCAATGGTCCGCAGCCGGTTGCTGACCGGTTGCAGGAAATCATTTTACCGATCCTATGGACGCTCGGACTTGAGTTGGTTGATGTGGTGTGTGTGGGGCAAGGTCCACGCGCCGTCGTTCGCGTCCTGATCGATAAATCGGGTGGAGTCAGTATCGCAGATTGTGAGCAGGCACATAAGGCCCTCGGACCGGCGCTCGACGTGGCTGATCCGTTCCCTCATGCCTATACCCTTGAAGTCTCTTCCCCAGGTCTCGATCGGCCCTTCAAGAGATCTCAAGACTATCAGCGGGCGATTGGAAAAGAGGTAAGCCTCAAACTTCGACAACCACTCGAAGGGCAGTGGAAGGTCGCCGGGCAATTGATGGACGTGGACGAGCAGGCAGTAGTCCTGACTGTGGCTGGCGGGCGGATACCCCAGACGGTGAGATTGAGCCGAGACATGATTGCTGAGGCGAAGCTGGTCGTGAAAATCTAGGGTCGAGAGCGGGGAGATGGTAAGCGGTAACCGGATGCAGGAGCATGATGTATGAATCGAGAACTGATCTCAGTGATCGACGAAATCGGGCGTCAGAAAGGAATTGACAAGGCCCGAGTCATCGGGGCCATTGAATCCGCCCTGCAGACCGCCGCGAAGAAACGCTTCGGTCAGGCCGAAAACATCCAAGTCGAAATCGACCCAAAGACCGGGGAAATCTCCGTTGTTTCCAAGAAAATCATCGTAGAGACGGTCAGCAATCCCAAAGCGGAGATCTCTCTTCAAGAAGCCCGCCAATACGATAGTGAGGCGGAGATCGGCGATGAGATTGGATCGCTGATCGAAATGAACGAATTGGGGAGAATTGCCGCGCAAACGGCGAAACAGGTCATCTTCCAAAAAGTGCGCGAGGCGGAATGGGAGGCGGTTCAAAAAGAGTATTCGACGCGTCAGGGGGATCTCGTGACGGGCATTATTCTCGGCATGGAACGCCGAAATTACCTTGTGGATCTCGGCAAGACAGAGGCCATCCTGCCGATCCAAGAGCAGATTCCGCGTGAAACCTATCGGCGCGGCGATCGCGTGAAGGCGATGTTGCTCGAGGTGCGCCGTACACCGAAGGATGTTCAAGTCATTCTATCCCGCAGCCATCCGCAGTTCGTGGCGAAGCTCTTTGAACTTGAAGTACCGGAAGTCATGGAAAAGATCATCGAAATTCGATCGGTCGTTCGAGAGCCGGGAGACCGAACGAAGATCGCGGTCACGTCACGTGAAAAGGCTGTGGATCCGGTGGGGGCTTGCGTCGGTATTAAAGGGTCTCGTGTGCAGGCGGTGGTGCGCGAGTTGCGGGGCGAGAAGATCGATATCATTACTTGGACTCAGGACCCGCGCGTCTTTATTGCCGAAGCCCTGAACCCTGCGACGATCGAAAAGGTCGGTATTGACGAAGAGAAGAAGTCGGCGCTCGTGGTCGCAGCCGATTCGCAATTGTCGTTGGCGATCGGCAAAAACGGCCAGAATGTCCGGTTGGCTGCGCGTTTGACGGGATGGAAAATCGATATCATCAGCGCGACCGAATATGAAAAAGAAAAAGTAGAACGCGACAAGGAGATTAAAGCGGCCCTCGCGGAGGAAGCCGAGGCGCAACGACTGCAAGAAGAGGCTCGGCAGGCAGCCAGAGCTGAGGAAGCAACGAGCGGATAGATACGGAACCGTCCCATGGCTATGCGTGTATACGAACTTGCCAAGAAGTTAGGAATGGAAAATCGAGTGCTCATCCCCGAGCTCAAGAAGCTGGGTGCGTCGATTTCGTCACATAGCAGTACGCTCGACGATGAGATCGTTCAGAAAGCGTTGGAGAAACTCGGCTCAAAATCGAAAGGTCAAGGAACGGGCGTCGAAGAAGAGTTCGGTGCAAAGTTAACGAACAGTGCGGGTCACGGCAAGGCCATGGCGAGAAAGAGTCAGGTTGTCGAAGAATCGTCAAAACCTGACAAGCGCCGTATTCTAATCAAGCGCAAGAAAGAAGATGAATCGATCGAGACCGTGTCTTCACCGCCGATTGTTGAGACTGAACGTTCGGCGCAGTCGGCCTCCTCAATCCCCGTGCCGACACCCTCTCCATCCGTCGAACACCCAGGCAGTAGTGCGCCCGCCGATCGTAGTCTTCCGGCAGAAGAAGGGCCGCACGAGATATCCTCACCCGCTCCGGCGCCGCTCAGTGCCAAACAGGAAGAGATGCCGGCCAAGCCGACCACTGCTCCACCTACGATCGGAACGACGACTCTGGAGCCTGTGACGGGCAAGAAGAAGAGCATGGCGTTCGAGGCGATCGAGGCAGAGGGACAGAAGGACAAGCTGAAGAAAGTACGAAAACCCGGTCGCAGCAGAGATGATGAGCAGGATGTGAAATTCCGTGAGGACGCCGCCCGTTGGCAAGACCTACGTGCGATTCCGGTTCAGCGACGGGATGATCGATCCAGGCACCTCCATCATAGCTCCCCGGCGGAAATCACCAAACCGCGCCGAAAGAGTGTCAAAGTCACCGCGCGGACGACGGTAAAAGAATTCGCCGAGTTGATCGGTCAACGGCCAGCGGACATCGTTCGGAAGCTCATGGACATGGGGCAAATGCTGACGTTCCACCAGCCTATGAACCTCGATGCCGCATCGATGTTAGCAGAGGAAAGCGGAGTCAAGGTGGAAATAGCGGTGGAGAAAGTGGGGGATGAGTTGCTGCAAGATGTCGTTGAGAGGGGCGGTGAGGAACGGCTAGAACCTCGGCCGCCGGTGGTGACCATTATGGGACACGTCGATCACGGGAAGACGTCTCTCCTCGATGCAATTCGCCAAACAAACGTAGCGGAAGGGGAAGCCGGTGGTATCACCCAGCATATCGGCGCTTATACCGTCTCGGTCCGTGGGAAGCAAGTGACGTTTCTGGATACCCCAGGCCACGAAGCCTTTACGGCCATGCGAGCTCGTGGGGCCAAGGTCACGGATATCGTCATTTTGGTCGTCGCTGCAGACGACGGAGTGATGCCGCAAACCATCGAAGCGATCCACCATGCCAAGGCAGCCGGAGTGCCGCTGATCGTGGCGATGAATAAGATCGATAAGCCGACCGCCAATCCTGATCGGGTCAAAAATGCGCTCTCGGAACATGGACTGATTTCCGAAGCATGGGGCGGGGATACCATTATGGTCGAGGTATCCGCCAAGCAGAAAACGGGACTCGATACCCTCTTGGAAATGATTTTGCTTCAGGCGGAAGTGCTTGAACTGAAGGCGGATCCGCACCGACAAGCCAAAGGCACCGTCATCGAGGCCAAGATCGAACGGGGGAGGGGCCCTGTTGCGACGGTGTTGGTCCAGAGCGGGACTCTCAAGGTGGGAGATGCCTATGTCGTGGGAACGTTCAGCGGGCGTGTCCGTGCCCTTCTTAATGATCGTGGCGAAAAAGTCCAGCAGGCAGGGCCGTCCATTCCAGTGGAAGTCATTGGATTGCCGGGTGTTCCGTCGGCGGGAGACGTCTTCCATGTCGTCTCCAATGAGAGAGTCGCCAGAGAGATCGCGGAAGAACGGGCTCAAAAGCGGCGGGCCGCAGAATTGACGGGTCCTTCGAAAGTGTCCTTGGATGATCTCTTCGCGAAGATCCAAGAGGGATCTGTGAAGGAATTGGCCATCGTCATCAAAGCCGATGTGCAAGGATCATCGGAAGCATTGGCAGGCGCAGTCGAAAAGCTGTCGACGGATGCCGTCAAGCTCAGAGTGATCCATAATGGCGTCGGTGGAGTCATGGAATCCGATGTGCTGCTTGCCGCAGCATCACGCGCCATCATTATCGGCTTCAATGTCCGGCCGGAACCGAAGGCAACCGCATTGGCCGAACAGCAGGGTGTCGATATTAGGCTCTACACGGTCATTTATGACGCGATTGCCGACATCAAGGCTGCCATGGAAGGTTTACTCGAACCCACTCTGAAGGAGCGCGTGATGGGACGAGCGGAAGTTCGGCAGGTCTTTACGATTCCCAAGGTCGGAGCAGTGGCAGGGTCGTATGTGATTGACGGGACCATCTCTCGAGGAAGCGCGGGGGTTCGAGTGATTCGCGATAATGTGGTGGTCTATCAGGGTAAACTGGGTTCGTTGCGACGATTCAAGGACGATGTGCGTGAAGTGCAGCAGGGGTATGAATGTGGGATCAGTATCGAAAACTTCAACGATATCAAAGCCGGCGACATTATCGAGGCCTATGCAATCGATAAGATCGCAACCAAGCTCTAGCGGAAACCTCAGAAGTGTGCTGTCGCCGTTACTTCTGGCAAGCTGTTGTTGAACGATCACAGATGTCATCCCGCTA
>JBBIKN010000164.1:0-6426 GCA_037445435.1 Nitrospira sp.
AGTTGAGCCGTTGCACGATTGCATTCTCGTCATGACGATGTTAAAGCCAAACTATGCGTATTGTCTTCATGGGCACACCGGAATTCGCCGTGCCGTCGCTCGAAGCACTCCTTCGATCTGGCGACCAGGTGGTCGGGGTCGTGACGCAGCCGGATCGTCCGAAGGGACGGGGGCATCAGCTTGTGCCTCCGCCGGTGAAACTGGTTGCTGAGCGCGCCGGTATTCCGGTTCTGCAACCGCTCAAGATCCGCACGCCGGAATTTTTGCAGGCCCTTTCCGACTGGCAGCCGGACCTGATCGCCGTCGCCGCCTACGGCCGGATTCTCCATACACCGATCCTCAGACTTCCCCCGATGGGATGCGTCAATGTGCATGGCTCCCTACTGCCGAAATATCGTGGCGCGGCTCCGATCCAGTGGGCTGTCATCAACGGCGAGACCATAACTGGTATTACGACGATGCTGATGGATGAAGGAATGGACACGGGACCGATGTTGCTCCAGGAAACGCTAGAAATCTCGCCTGACGATACGGCGGGCACGTTGGCGCCTCGTCTAGCGGAGCTGGGCGGGCGATTGCTTGTCGACACGATCGCGCGATTGAAAGCCGGGACGTTAACGCCGAAGAAGCAAGACGACAGCCAGGCGACCTTGGCGCCGCTCTTGAAAAAAGAAGACGGTCTGATCGATTGGACGATGAAGGCCACGGCGCTTGCCGACCGAGTACGAGGACTTTCTCCCTGGCCGGGGGCCTATACGTTTTTGGGTAAGGAACGTTGGAATATATGGAGGGCGGTCGCGAATGTGGGTGCTACGGCTGATAAGCCAGGCACCATCGCCGCAGTGAATAAGCAGAGGATCGTAGTGGCGACAGGCGATGGTGTACTCGAAATCCGTGAAATTCAGGCTGCCAATTCAAAACGCATGTCGGTCGGTCAATTCCTGGCAGGGCACCGGGTTGCGCCCGGTGGACAGCTAGGTTCACCGGCTGCATAACCCTTCTCTTTGGACGTATTCTCCTTCTCGCTCGATTATGGTTCGCAATAGAAGTTTTAGCCTTGATGTGCAAGGGATCTCGCCGCGTGCGGTTGCGCTCTCCATCCTTCTTGCGAGTCGACGAACTGACGACGCATTGGATGAGTTGGTCGAACAACAAGCCACGTCAGTTCTACAACCTCGTGACCGCTCATTGGTGATGGAACTGGTGTATGGGGTCTTACGGCGACTAGAGACGATCGATTGGAGACTGGACGCGGTGCTTTGCAAACCGCTTCACCGATTGCCCGCGGTCGTTCAAATGTTACTGCGGCTCGGCGCCTATCAGCTCCTGTTCCTCGATCGCGTCCCTGCTTCGGCAGCGGTGAACGAAACTGTTCAATTATCCAAATCTTACGCCGAACAACTGAAACGCGATTGGACTGGGTTGGTGAACGGAGTCCTACGCAACCTCATTCGTGTACCGGCACCGCCGTTCCCGGATCCGGCCGTACGCCCGGCCCGCTCTCTGTCCGTCCGCTATGGAATCCCCGAATGGCTGACGGAACGGTGGTGTGATCGAATGGGCCTTACACAGGCCGAATCGGTTTGTCGAGCAACCAGTACGGTCCCGAACGTCACCCTTCGAGTGAACTCCCATCGAATCACCAGGGAAGAATTCTTGGAGCAATTGCAACAAGCTGGGGTGGCGGCTCATGCTACCGTTGTCAGCCCTGTAGGAGTTGTGCCGGAAAAAGGTCAGGAGGTCACTTCATTGCCGGGGTTCTCGGCTGGTCATTTCTATGTGGAAGATGAGGCGGCTCAACTCATTCCTCTGATCCTTGATCCGCAACCGGGGGAAACTCTATTGGACGCCTGCGCCGCTCCAGGCGGCAAGGCGACGCACCTTGCCGAGCTGATGGGCGATCGGGGAACGATCTATGCTGTCGATCGCAAAGCATCTCGGTTGGATCTGCTCCGCCAAAATTGTGAGCGACTAGGCATCCAGAGCGTCGTACCGATCGTCGGTGATGTGAGAACACCATCTGAATGGTCCAGAGTGCTCGAGCAGGGGTCTGACCTCCATGACGGATCGCCGCTGTTCGATCGTATACTCGTGGATGCCCCCTGCAGCGGCTTGGGCGTGCTGCGCCGACACCCTGAAGCGAAATGGCGAAAGGACAGCTCGGCATTCGCCAGACGCCAGAAACTACAAACCGAAATCCTTGCCTCGGTGGCTTCCTGCTTGCGACCCGGTGGGGTGCTGGTCTATAGTACTTGCTCGACAGAAACGGAAGAGACAACAGAGGTCGTCAACCGTTTTTGCGAAGCCTATCCTGGATGGATGCGTGAATCTGTGGCGCCGTGGCTCCCTACCCCTGCTCTCCCCTTTGTGACCACCTGCGGCGCACTCTCCACCATGGGTAACGAATGTGGGATGGATGGCTTTTACGCCGCCCGTCTGCGGAAGAAGGGGTAATGGCTCGTCCGATTCATATTGCGCCTTCGATTCTTTCCGCGGATTTCGCGCGGCTGGCCGACGAAGTCACCGCAGTGGAGCGAGCGGGTGCGGATTTCATCCATGTCGATGTGATGGACGGTCATTTCGTGCCGAACCTGACGGTAGGGCCGCCCATCGTCGAAAGTCTGAAAAAAGTCACCAAGCTGCCGCTCGACGTGCATTTGATGATCACGAACGCCGACGCGTTCATCCCTGAGTTTGCCGATGCGGGTGCCGACTATCTCACCGTCCACGTCGAGGCTTGCCCTCACCTTCATCGGACGATTCAGTCGATTAAGGAACGAGGGGTGAAGGCCGGAGTGACCTTAAATCCTGCGACACCGCTTTCGCTGCTTCAGGAGATCTTGGGAGATGTCGATTTGGTCTTGATCATGTCCGTGAATCCGGGATTCGGTGGGCAGGCGTTTATCCCGTCCGTGTTCAAGAAGATCGCCGAGGCGCGGAAGCTGCTCGATCAGATCAAGAGTCAGGCGCTCCTTGAAGTGGACGGCGGCGTCAAGGTGGAGAATGCCAGAGAGATCGTCGCTGCTGGAGCGACGGCCCTCGTGGCAGGGTCCGCGATTTTTTCCCAACCAGACTATACGGCCACCATTGCAGCCATGCGGGTGGCTGGAGAAACCGCCGCCTCGCCTCCGTCACGCGCTGCGGTCCATCGATAGGCAACTCCGGTGGACATCTCCGCACTGATCGACAGCCTGCACCCTCTCGAAATGAAAGTACTCACGACCTTCGGTCGTCGTTCCCCTGGAACCGCTTTGGACAGCGAGCAGCTGGCGAGCGCGGCTGAGCTGGAGCCTTCCCAGCTCAGCATGGCGGTCGAGTGGCTGTTGGCGAAATCTCTCATCACGGTGCAGACCGAAACGGTGACTCCAATCGTCTCGTTGACGAAAATCGGTGAGGAGTATTACCAAACCGCCGCTCCCATAGAACGAGTCGTGGCGATTGCGCGGGAAGCCACCGGCATGGGGAAACGACTGACCATTCACGACCTTCAGTCGCAAGAAGGGCTGGACCCTTCCGATGTCAGCAAGGCCGTTGGGCGACTGAAGAAGGAAGGGGTGATCCTGATCATCCAAGGAGGTTGTCTCGAAACGACCGGGCGCCAGAGCCCGACGGCTGAGGCGCTCCGAACCCTCCTGGGAGCATTGCATGACTCGCCGAAGGAGCTGAAAAGCTTCACAGAAGCCCATCGACAGGTCATTGAAGATTTTGCTGTAAAGCGGGGCAATGCCAAAGAGCCGTTCAGGGTGGATGAGCGGGTGGTCCGCTCCTTTACGTTGACAGCGGAAGGTGCCGATGCGGCGTCGCAGCTGTTGAGGCAAGGGGTGGCGGAGGAAGTCTCGCAATTGACTCCCGACCTGCTGAAGGACGGCAGTTGGCGTCAGAAGCGATTTAGAAAGTACACCATCAGCCTGCGCCCGCCTCGTATCGGGACCGGGAGAAAACATCCCTATCGCGAATTTCTTGATACGGTCAAGGCCAAGCTTGTCAGCATGGGGTTCCAAGAGATGCGGGGGGGACTGGTCGAAACGGAGTTCTGGGACATGGATGCCCTGTTCATGCCGCAATTCCATCCGGCCCGGGACATTCATGACGTCTATTTCGTCAAGGAACCCAGCCATACCACCGCCGTGGACGAACCGTTCTTGTCTCGTATTGCGGCGGTGCATGAGAACGGTGCGGAGACCGGTTCCACGGGCTGGGGCTATTCCTTTGATGTTCACCGGGCCAAACGATTGGTGTTGCGGAGCCAGGGCACGGCGGTGTCGGCTCGAACGCTCGCCGCCTCGCCAAGTATTCCGGGGAAGTATTTTTCAATCGCCCGATGTTTTCGCTATGACCAAGTCGACGCCACCCACGCCACGGATTTCTTTCAGGTGGAGGGGATCGTGCTGGGCGAAGACATCAACTTTAGGACGCTGTTGGGACTCCTGAATTTGTTTGCCCGGGAAGTGGCGCAAGCGAAGGAAGTGAAGTTCTTACCGGCCTATTTTCCGTTTACCGAACCGTCAGTCGAGTTGCATGTGCGACATCCCCGCTTGGGATGGATGGAACTCGGCGGGGCGGGTCTCTTTCGGCCCGAAGTGACGTTGCCGCTCGGTGTCACCGTCCCCGTGATTGCGTGGGGATTGGGGCTTGATCGGATGGCGATGGTGGCCTTGGGCATCCATGATATACGCGAACTTTTCACCGATAACCTGGAATTGATCCGCACGACGAGAGGACTGTTCTAACTGCGCTCATGCCCACCATCACGATTTTCAAGGACGATTTAGAGTCGCTGCTCACGGGTGATCGCGGTGCCGGCCATGGCGTCCCGCTGACACAGTTGGAGGAGTGGCTCATGCTCGTGAAAGGCGAGCTGAAAGGGCACAATCCTGAAACCGGAGAGCTACGCATCGAACTCCAAGACAGCAATCGGCCGGACCTCTGGTGTTGCGAGGGGATTGCGAGACAAATTCGTATCAAGCAACAAGGCCGGCTGAAGCCCTATTCTTTCTTCGCCAAAAAACCGCAGTCACCGCATCATCTGATCGTGAAGCCCGGTATGGAACAAGTGCGCCCCTATGTGGCGGCCTGTACGGCCAAGGGGTATCGGGTGACGGAAAAGGGGTTGGCTCAGCTGATTCAAACGCAGGAGAAGTTGGCCGACATCTTTGGGCGTAAGCGCAAGACGGTCTCCATCGGGATCTACCAGCTGCAGAATATTACCTTTCCCGTGACCTATGAGCTGGTGAAACCTGACGAAGTGCGGTTCACCCCATTGGGCATGGAAACGTCGATGACCCTGTCGGAGATTCTCATGATTCATCCCAAGGGGTTGGAGTACGGGCCTATTTTGGCCGTCAAAAGCCTGCTTCCTATCCTTCGAGACGCGAAAGACCGGCCGTTGTCGTTTCCACCGATCATTAATAGTCGGGAAATCGGAGAAGTACGGGTGGGTGATGATGAGCTCTTCGTTGAAGTGACGGGGACAGATTTGCCCATGGTGATGCTTTCCCTGAACATCTTCGCGGTGAATTTGGCCGACCGTGGCGCCACCATCGAGCCGGTGGACATCCACTACCCAACGAGCACGATGTTGGGTAAACGGGTCAGAACGCCCCAAGATCTCGCGAAACCCAAGACGATTCGGATCAAAGCGATTGAACAAGCGCTTGGCCAGGAGCTCGGCGAGACAGTCGTCAGGCAAGCGCTTGAGGCGTATGGATACGGTGTGTCGGCAGACAAGGGATCGGTAAAGGCAAAGCTTCCGCCGTACCGACATGATGTGATGCACACGATGGACATCGTCGAGGACGTCGCCATGAGTCGCGGGTATGCCGAGTTTACTCCCGTCATGCCGGCGCAATTTACCGTGGGAGGATTATCCGCGATTGAACAAATGTCCGATCGATCCCGAGAATTGATGGTGGGGCAGGGCTTCCAAGAAATCATTTCGAACATTCTCGGCTCACCGGATCAGTATTCCCGTCTTATGCGTCTGGACGGGACGGAATGGGGACGTATGGTCGAGGTGGACAACGTCATGTCGTTGAGTTTCTCTTGCCTCCGACAATGGATGCTGCCCTCATTGCTGCGCATCGAAGCGGCTTCGAGCCGGGCGTTCTATCCCCATCGCCTCTTCGAGGCCGGTGATGTGGCGATTCCCGACGGCAGTCATGAGTTGGGATCTCGAACGGAAACCGTCTTGGGCGCCTTGATCGCTCATGCCACCACCCATTTTTCGGAAATCCATTCTTGTCTCGATGTACTATTTTACTACCTGGGTAAGGAGTACAGTCTTGAGCCCGTGCAGCATCCGTCTTTCCTCGAAGGCCGTGCCGGCCGCATTCTCGTCTCCGGTAAGCCCGTGGGCGTCATCGGCGAAGTCCATCCGGAAGTCCTCGAACGTTGGCAGATCGCCATGCCCGTCGTCGCGTTCGACGT
>JBBIKN010000165.1:0-6335 GCA_037445435.1 Nitrospira sp.
CAGGGCAAAAGCACGGAGCTCAATGCCGACATGGTTCGGCAACACTTGACGGTGTAAGGCCAGGCATTTGATTATCGCTTCCGACTCGCGCGTTCGGGCTTGCCTCGATGGATTCTCATTTTGACCGACGATCCGAACATGCATCGGTGCGCTGCAGTAGCAATCTACGGGCTACACTAAGGATCCATACCCTCACCGCATCAATTTCTGGAATTACGTGGCGGAGCCACAGCCTTAGGGAGGAGGACTCATGCATCTGACCCCAAGAGAGCAGGAAAAACTGTTGATTTATGTTGCCGGACAGCTTGCGGCAGATCGCAAGAAGCGAGGTTTGAAGCTGAATCATCCCGAAGCAGTCGCCTACCTTACGGCAGCCGTTTTGGAAGGGATTCGTGACGGGAAGTCAGTATCTGAACTGATGACCTACGGCACCACGCTGCTGACACGTAAGGATGTTATGCCCGGGGTTTCGGAGATGATTCATGAGTTTCAGGTCGAAGGGACGTTTCCCGATGGAACCAAGCTGGTGACGGTTCACAATCCTATTCGCTAAGCGCGAAGGCGATCCAAATCATCCATCTCTATCCCAAGGGGGAGGGAAACTATGGCGAGAAAGACAAAACGCAGTTCGACGAGAGGTCAGCAGTCGCCGAAGACGACGAAGGGGTCACTTGCCGCTGTGATAAGGGCTGAGTTGGCCAAGCTGGTCGTTCCAGGAGAGATCCTGACCGCTTCCGGCGAGGTGGAGGCCTTCACGGGTCGGGAGACAAAAGAATTGACGGTCAAGAATGTGGCGGATCGACCTATCCAGGTCGGCTCCCATTGTCACTTCTTTGAATCCAATCGTGCACTCAAGTTTGACCGTGAGCAGGCCTTCGGGTTTCGCCTTTGCATTCCAGCCGGCACGGCGGTCCGATTTGAGCCCGGAGAAGAAAAGCAGGTGATGGTTGTAGCGCTGGCCGGGAAGCGAGTTGGCTATGGCATTAACGGACTGACAGAAGGGTCACTGGACGACGCGCAGGTCAAGGCTCGAGCGTTGTCGCTCGCTGGCGATCGCGGATTTTCTGGAAAAGGAGGGGCACGGTGAAAATTTCAAGGAAACAATATGCCTCACTCTACGGCCCCACCACAGGAGATCGCGTTCGGCTTGCAGACACGGAATTAGTCATCGAAGTCGAGAAGGACCTCACTGCCTACGGAGAAGAGGCCGTGTTTGGCGGCGGAAAGGTGATTCGAGACGGTATGGGGCAATCACCAAGAGCGACCAGCGCGAATGGCGCACTCGACACCGTCATCACAAATGCCCTGATTCTTGATTACTCTGGTATCGTCAAGGCAGATATCGGGATTAAAGACGGTCGGATCGTCGGTATCGGGAAAGCGGGCAATTCCGATCTCATGCCCAACGTAACGAAAGGCATGGAGATAGGAGCGGGAACGGAAGTAATCTCCGCCGAAGGTTGCATAGTCACGGCAGGCGGCGTGGAGTCCCACATCCATTTTATCTGTCCTCAGCAGTACTGGGATGCACTGTCCTCCGGCATCACGACAATGCTCGGAGGAGGCACCGGTCCCGCAACTGGTACCAATGCCACAACCTGTACACCGGGGCCGTGGAATATTTATCGGATGTTGGAGGCGTCGGATGGCATACCCATCAATCTCGGATTCCTGGGCAAAGGCAACTCGTCCCACCCCGATGGGTTGAATGAGCAAATTGAGGCCGGCGCCATCGGCCTGAAGTTGCATGAGGATTGGGGAACGACACCCGCGGCGATCGATACCTGCTTGGACGTTGCGGAGCGCTACGATGTACAAGTTGCAATCCATACCGATACCCTGAATGAAGCCGGCTTTGTCGAAGACACCATCAAGGCATTCAAGGGGCGAACGATCCATACCTTCCACACGGAAGGGGCCGGTGGCGGGCATGCGCCAGATATCATCAAAGTGTGTGGCGAACCGAACGTGCTCCCTTCTTCCACGAACCCGTCAATGCCTTTTACCGTCAATACGATCGACGAGCATCTGGATATGTTGATGGTCTGTCATCATCTGAATCCAAGAATCCCCGAAGACGTCGCCTTTGCTGAGTCTCGCATCAGGCGCGAGACCATTGCTGCTGAAGACATTCTGCATGACATGGGGGCGATCAGCATCATGTCGTCGGATTCGCAGGCGATGGGTCGAGTGGGGGAAGTGATCATCCGGACTTGGCAAACTGCTCATAAGATGAAGGTCCAACGGGGCTATTTGTCGCCGAGTGGGGGCAAGGAATCTGGCCAGAACGACAACTTTCGTGCCAAGCGGTATGTGGCGAAGTACACGATCAATCCGGCCATCACGCATGGGATTGCCCATGAAGTCGGCTCCGTGGAGGTCGGCAAGTTCGCCGATCTCGTCCTCTGGAAGCCGGCGTTCTTTGGGGTTAAACCAGAATTGGTGCTCAAGGGTGGCTTTATCGCTCAAGCTCAGATGGGAGATCCGAACGCATCGATCCCCACACCCGAACCTATTGTGAGTCGTCCTATGTTCGGCTCATTCGGGCGGGCTCTGTCCAGCACAAGCCTGACCTTTATGTCGAAGGTGAGTCTGGATCGGGAGATCCCGAAGAAGCTTGGTTTGCAGAAACGTGTGGTATCGGTGAAGAACTGCCGCAGTGTGAAAAAGCGCGATCTCAAACTGAATGATTATCTCCCCAAAATCGAGGTCAACCCGGAAACATATGTTGTGACAGCGGACGGAATGCGGCTCACTTGCGAGCCCGCTGCCGTGCTCCCCATGGCACAACGATATTTCTTATTCTGACGAAAAGAACAGCCGATCGGCTATGAGTAGTGGAATGATCATGAGGGTAGCTGAGCGGCTGTCTTTATTTCTGCATACTCGATGAATACTTCCGCCTTACTTGAAGGGCTGCGGTTCATCGACACGTTTTTCCCATCCGGCGGCTACGCCTTTTCCTCGGGATTGGAAGCGGCCATCCAAGGCGGGGCCGTGAAGAATTCTGATCAACTGGCGAGCTACGTCGGAGATCTATTACGGGGCGGCATGAGCCGGAGAGAGGCCTTCGCGGTACGATGGGCGAATCGAGCCGGCTCCGATGGAAATCTAACCCTGACGGCCGAGGTTGATCGAGAGTTGGATTCGATGAAGTTAAGTCGTGAGTCGCGAATGGCCAGCCGCCAAATGGGTCGTCAGGTCATACGAGTGGCGGCGGACCAGCTCCGTGCCAAGACGACTCTCGGGGAGTACCGTGGTGCGGTAGACTCTGAACAAGCACCCGGTCATTTGGCGGTCTGCTTCGGACTGACACTGGGTGTCAGCGGCTGGGAGCCGGAAGCGGCTGTGGCGGCCTTCTTGTACCAGACGGCGGTCGGGTTTGTGTCTGCCGCCATGAGATTGAGTCCGATCGGTCAACACGAAGGCCAGCGCATCCTCAGTGAATGGCTTCCACTCATCGATCGGATCAGTCGTGAAACCGATAGGGAAACTACGATGAGCTCGTGGTCGCCTATCCAAGATATCTATTCGATGCGCCATGGGCGATTAGAATGGAGACTCTTCCGGTCGTAAGTGCTTTTAACCATCATTCGTCACAGAAAGGGAAAAGAAGTAGATCACTGGGCGATGAGGCCCTAACCCTTCGAGTTGTCATGCATGACACCAACAAAGAACATCGCCACGACTGGACACCCACTCAAGCCAGACTGAAAGGCATTCCCGTTATTGGTATCGGAGGCCCCGTTGGATCAGGGAAGACAGCGCTCGTCGAAGCGCTGTGTCAGCGGTTGCGCGATCGATACAGCCTCGCTGCGGTGACAAACGATATTTTCACCAAAATCGACGCAGAAATTCTCACGAAACGCGCAGCCTTGCCGGTGGATCGTATTGTGGGTGTGGAGACAGGGGGATGCCCGCACACCGCCATCCGCGAAGACGCCTCGCACAATCAAGAGGCGATCGATGATCTGCTGCGGCGCCATCCTGACGTGGAATTGATCTTTCTGGAAAGCGGAGGAGACAATCTGGCGGCGACCTTCAGTCCCGAACTTGTGGATTATGTCATCTACGTGATCGATGTATCGGGTGGTGACAAGATTCCACGCAAAGGCGGTCCCGGCATTACTCGATCGGATTTCCTTGTCATTAACAAGATGGATTTGGCGCCGCACGTGCGGGCTGATCTGTCAGTCATGGATCGGGATACTCGTCGGATGCGCGGTGATCTTCCCTTCGCGTTCACCAATATCCTTTCCGGTGAAGGGCTGGATGCCGTGGTAGCCTGGGTGGAACAACGCATTCCTCACCGAGCGGGGCGCTCATAATCGATGCCGACTGCAGCAGGACCACGAAAGAAGGCGGCTTCGCGAAGACGTGCGACTCAAAAACGAAAACCTTCTCAAAAAAGAAATCCATCCATAAGAAAAACCGCGTCTCCGACGTTTTCCACCGAATCTGTCGGACGGGTTGGTGAGCTGCGGCTGAACTATGCAAAGCCTGACCGCCGAACCATCATCGCACACTCGTACTTCACGACGCCTTGGAAGCTTCTTCCTCCTATTTATCTTGATGACACGGGAGCCGCGTACACTCTGTTGGTCAATCCCTCCGGTGGATTGGTCGGAGGGGACCATTTATCCATAGACATGAGCCTGGATCGAGACGCGCACGTCCTGATTTCCTCGCCTTCTGCCAATCGGATCTATCGAACCGAGGGCAAAACCTCGGAACAGCACATCACTATTACCGTCGGGCCTGGTGCGGTCTTGGAGTGGCTTCCTGAACACACCATTCCGTTCGCCGGCTCACGATTTCGCCAAATACTCCATGCGACACTAGCGCCGGATGCGACGCTTCTCCTATGGGATGGCGTCGCATCGGGCCGTATCGCCCGAGAGGAGCGATGGGCGTTTACCGATCTGGAGAACGAGATCCGTATCACCACGGCATCCAGCAGTTCCCTGCTGGAGCGATATGCCTTGAATCCCGCTTCTGATCTGGGCAGCGTAGGGCTCGCAGAAGAATGGAACTATGTCGCCTCCTTCTATGTGGTGAATGATGCCGTGGCGCCGGATGTCTGGAACCGACTGGAGTCGAAGATCGCACCGGTTTTGGATGAACGGCCTGGTCAAGTATTGGGAGGAGTATCAACGCCCCCTGTGCCTGGGCTCGCCATTAAATTACTGACTCGTACGGCACCCGACCTTACCTACATGCTCGATACTCTCTGGGCGACTATCCGCGAGGAGCTGTTGAATCTCCCGCCTGTGTCCTTGCGGAAATACTAGGCGACGGTTGCGACCTCGATGCTCTGTCAGGAAGGAACCTAGGGATTTGAAGATTTGGAATCGGCTACGTTGGCAGTACGGAGCGACCAGGCCAAACCCAGGAGCGAAAGCGTGAAAATCACCCATTTTGATGGGTCGAAGTTATACCAGAGGGGACCGTTGCGGTAATCGCTTTGGTAGGTGTGGTGATAGTTGTGATACCCTTCGCCGAAGGTTACAAGCGAGACCAGCCAGCTATCTCGGCTGGAATCCGCTTGGCTGTGAGGTTGGCTTCCCCATAGATGACAGACTGAGTTGATGCAAAAGGTCGAATTCAGCACGGCAAATGTTCGTCCGATACCAGCTAACATGAAGCAGCTGAGTCCGCCGACCAACCCGCCGGAGAGAAACCCCACCACGAATGGAAGTATCAACCCTGAGAGGACGATCGGTGTGTAGTAACGATGCTGCCACAGCACAACCGGATCCTGTCGGAGGCGTGTGGCATATTTTTCGTCGGCATGGCGCTGATCGGCAAAAAGCCATCCGCAGTGACTGTGCCAGAACCCCAGCCGTGCATTGTAGGGATCAGCGTCTTGGTCGCAGGCAGCGTGATGGCGAATGTGATCAGCTCCCCATTTGAGGGCGGAGTTTTGTAGAGCCCATCCTCCCGCGATCAGGAAACCGGCCTTGACCCAATCGGGGCAGCTGAAACTCCGGTGGGAGATCAGGCGGTGGTATCCGACGGTAATGCCCAGTCCGGTGATGATATAAAGGACTGCGAACATGGTCCAATCGAGCCAGGTATAGCCATAGACATATCCAAACAACGGAACCCCGATGAGCGCACTCACGGCGATGATACCGAAGAGCAACATCGTCATCTGGACGGGGTAGGCGCGCTTAATGTCGCTGGCAGACGCGGTTGACACTGTCATTGGTGTGCTGATGAGGGAAGAGACATTCCTCTACAAACTACTTAGGTATTCCCGGTTATGCCCGGTTATGGAGGTGGTCATGATCTTGCCACTGTACCAGGACGATGACAAAATAGCTACTGTAGAA
>JBBIKN010000166.1:0-6291 GCA_037445435.1 Nitrospira sp.
TCTCCTTGGCTATGATTCTGGCTTGCTCAGATCAATGTCGGACAGGCTCCTAGTGGGACAAAACAAAAGTCTGATGACGCTGAAATGCATCACCAGGCTTTTGCTATCACGGAGATGGAACAGTCCTTAGGTCTTGATAATGCTCGGCGTGAGGAAAATAAGCAACTCTTGTTTCGAGACGGTCTCTGACTTATTCTTAAACAACCAGCCCAGCACCGGCATACGAGACAGATAGGGAACTCCTTGCACGTTGTTGCCTTGTGTGTCGACAAAAACGCCACCGATCACCATTGTTTCACCATCTCTGACGATGACCTGCGTAGTGGCTTCTCGTCGATCGATGCTTGGCCCCGCCGGATTGCTCCGTGCGCCGACGGCATTACGAGTTGCTCGTACGCGCATCAGGATTCTCTTCCCCTCTTCCTTCGGATCACGCGAGGTGATCTGCGGCGTGACGTTCAACTCCAAGTTGGCATCGACAAATGTCGTTTGTGTACCTTGCAATGATGTCGTCTGAAAAGGAATCGATTCGCCCTGAGAGATCTTCGCTTCGCGCTTGTCCAGCGTGGTGATTTTGGGAGCCGCAATCACCTTGCTCAACCCTAGTAACTCGCCTGCAGATAGCCGCATATCCAAGGCAAAGTCGCCACCAAGTTTTCCAAAAGTCCATCCAATCGATGGAACAGCCGGCAATCCACCGACCTGAGCCGGCAAATTAACTAGGAAAGTTCGATCGATCGTACTATTTCCTGTCCCCGCTATCTGCCCAAATGGACCGGTAATGTTCGAGAGAGCAAAGAAATCCGTTGGCGTGCGATTACCCGCTTGAAAGCCCCACTGAATCCCTAACCCTCGAGCATAGACCGTATCGGCTTGGACGATACGCGCTTCAATCTGAACTTGAGGCACCTCTAAATCGAGCCCCTCTACCAGCTGTTTGATGATGGCCAGCTTCGTCTCCGTCTCTCGCACAATAAGCGCATTGCTGCCCTGGTTGAATTGCATGACACCGCGTGGACTCAAATACTGCCGCAGTGACTGCATGAGTTCTTGGGCTTGAAGATTTTTAACATAGAACACACGGTCTACTAATTCTTCGGCCTTTGTTTTGGATTCTTTGGCCCGTGCCTCTTCATCTTGTTGCTTGGCAATGTTCGCCAACGAATCAACCCACACGATGCTCCCTTGGCGGATCATGCCCAGCCCGTTCATCTTCAAGAGCATATCCAAGGCTTGGTCCCACGGAACACTCACGAGCTTCATGGTGACCTTCGACTTGACGCCCTCTCCAACGACGATGTTGAAGCCACTGACCTCTGCAATCAATCGAAGGATGTTGGTGATGTCGGCCTGCTGAAAATCGAGCGAGATACGACGACCGACAAATCTTGTTTGCCCTGCCACAATGTCATCGGACCGATCGTCCTTTTCAGCCTGAACATTTTCTCCAGCCATTTGAACCCGCTGCACCTTAAACTGAGACTGGACGGGGCCGACGATTCTCGTCGCTCTTTTTATCACCCGATCCCCAAATAGTGCCCTACGAGCCTTGGGACGGAATGAGCCAATCTCTCCCCCCTCAACGTACGTTGCGACAACTGAGGGCGTTTTCCGCTCGCTCGGCCTGAGCATGATCAATACCTTGTTATCTTCGCGAGCAAGAGATAAAACCGGACGTTCGGACACATCAAACACCAGTCTAACCTTGTCGGCATGGCGACCGACTCTGATCTTTTTGAGCAATGCGTGGTCAGCCCGCACCACCGATCGCCTAAGAGTGGACGATACAGCGGGAATATCGATGATTAAACGAGATTCATCAAGAAAATTGGCCTCAGGAAAGAGCTGGCCATCCCCCGTAACTACGACGGTCACCAGATCCGTTTCGGGACGGACCTCAATGGCGGTCACGGCCTGCGCCAGCAATCGTGTCGCGGCCATTTCGGCCCGCGTGGCTTCACTCCGCTTTGTCAAGCCGGTGTCTTGGGCCAACACAGAGGTCTGGGCAGTGAGGGTGAGCGTGGCAAGCGACAGCGCCAAAGCTTCGATGAAACATCCAACAGTCAGTGAATTATCTGCGCGCAAAAAAAATAGTGGTTTCATTCTGAGCCCTCTTTGGGATGTAGGAGCATGACATGTTCTCGCTCCTGCTTCTTGCCATAGACATCAGTGAACCGTTCCTGGACGATGATGCCACGCTCGGTAACTGCGCTAACCACTCCATTGTTTTGTCCGATCCTCGTTCCCCGTCGAACCGTGTACCCATGTCCTTCTGGAGTCTGCACCATAGCGGTATAGCCGTATGCCCCCCATACAATCGCAATAAGGTTGAGCTCTGTCAGGGTCACACGTTGCAGTGGTGGAAGGGTCGTATCCGTCTTTCCTGGCTGAAGCTCCTGAACGATTGGAGCAAATGGATCTCGCCGGCCGGAAGGATCATACCCGCCTCCAACCACGCCGTCTGGTACAGAAAGCTGTGAAGGCACCGAGGTGTTTGAACCGGATGAGGGCACCTCCATAGTCTGCGGAGGCGTCCTCGGGACTTCCGGCACAGAAGACAGCTTGATCGCATCTTGCCGCATCGGAGTCAGCAAGCCGGGAACGGGAGCAGACTCAGCCTGAGCATCTATGCTCCCCAAAAGAATGACACACACGCACACCACGCCGACACCGACTGTCAGAGAATGTTTTCGAGGCGTTTCCCTGATGTTCAAAACGTGCATAGTGTCACAATTTTGCTATCGTCCGACTTGAGCCACCTTGGGAACATTAGCTGAAGGAGATGCTCCGGAAACCGGCTTTTCCTGGGGCGCAGCATATGCCACCAGGTCAAACGTGGTTTGCGATACCACTCGCCCCTGGTCAATCTTCGGAGATCCCATCTTAAGACCCGACACCGTAATGATCCGTGGAAGTCGATTGATCCGATCGAAAAACAGAGCAGCCGTGTGATAAACTCCTGACACTTCCACGCTGACCGGCATCTTGACGAAGAGCTTCGAGGCATCTTCAGTCTGGGCGCCCGGCTTCCACAGTTTGATATCAAGTCCCAATCGCACCCCGAGGTCTGATACCTGCTTCAGCAGCATGATCGCTTCTTCTTCCGGGGGGAGACGCTCTTTCTTCTTAGCCAATTCGATTTCTAGTTGCTTATTCGCGGCGATGAGTTCATCGAGATGTTTCACTTTGATCGTAAGCGTTTGAATTTCACTCTCCAGCTTGCTGTTTTCAGCATCGAGTGCCGTGATGGTTGCAGACTTCGGTTCTGCAATGTAGAAATAGAAGCCGGCAATCATGCCGCCGACGAGCAGGAATAAGAGCGCAGCCTTTTGCGAGGCCGGGACATTGCGAAGCGTGTCAAAGTTCAACTTTGGCAACTCCATCCACTATCCTTTCAAACGAAATGCCAAACGAAATTGGTACAAATTTATCTTGTTTTCTACCGCCGCTTTACTCTCCTGCAGATTAATGCCGGTAAAATAGTCCGTACGTCGCAAGTTGTTTACGAATTCCACCACGTCGTCGTTTGTTAAGGCTTTCCCTTCCAACTCAACCGCATCGGATGCCACACCCAGCTTTGTGAGCCATACTTTGAGCGGCTCCAAGCTCTGACTCACATGGTCGAGAACCTTCACCGGACCCATTCTGGATTGCTCAAGCTGATCGATGATTCGGTTCTTGTCCTCAAGAAGCTTTTTCCTTTGTTCAAAATCCTGTACTTGCTTAACCTGTTCTTTGAGATGAGCCACTTGCCTTTCTTTCTCGCGTTTTTCCTCCTGCCGAGCTTCAAGCTCGCTGTCCAACGAAGCCGAATACCACCAACAACCGGCCAGCGTGACCAGAATCACTCCGATGCCGAGCATCGCCTGTGCGCGCACGTCATATTGAGGTTTGGCTGGCCTTCCTTTAGGCCCACCCGGGAGGAGGTTAATTCGAATCATCTGTCCCCCACCGCTCTCAATGCCAATCCGATACTGACGGCTGCCGATGGAGCCGAATCCGCCAGGAAGTCGGGGTCGAGGTCACATCCCGTCGTATCGATCTCGGCGAATGGATCCGCCAATTCTACAGGCAGCTGCATCCTATCGCCGAGCTGCTGAATGAGACCTTTGGCTCGAGCCACGCCACCGCAGACAAGAACACGACTGAGCTCAGCATTGACGGTCGAGGTCTTGAAGTAATCCACCGTCCGAGCGATCTCGGATGCGACTTCCGCGTTCACACTGTCCATAACGCCTGTAAGCGACACCCCGCCAGAATCGCCTGCTCGGTCCTTTTTCTTACTTTCTTCAGCTTCCTCAAAGGAAAGCCCTATCTCACGTTGAATCGCTTCGGTGTATCTGTTGCCCCCCAACGGGATATCCCGCGTAAACAACGACGAACCGGCACGAATGATATTCACATTCATGACGCTCGCGCCGAGATTCACCAACGCCGTTGTCTCTTCCTGCGCCATCGGATAATTAATCGCATGCATATTTTCAACTGCAAACGCATCGACATCCATGACCATTGGAACGAGTCCGGCAGCCTTGACGAGTTCGGTCAGTTCATTAATCTTGTCCTTTTTGGCGGCAACAAGAATCACTGACATATCCCCCTGCTGATCTTCGGACGTATCCGAAGGCAGGACATGAAAGTCAATGTTCACTTCGTTGATGTCGAAGGGAATGTACTGCTCCGCTGCTAATTTCACCTGCCCCTCCAGCTCTTCGTCCGGCATGGGGGGAAGACTGATCTTCTTCACGATGACGGCGTGTCCCGAAATCGAGATGGCGACGTGCTTATTCTTAACGTTGGCTTCCTCAAACAATTCTCGAATGGCCGAGACCACACGCCCTTCATCCATGACCGTCCCATCTACAATCACTTCCGGCTCAAGCGGCTTCACGCCGAACTTCTGGAGGAAGTACCGTCCCTTACTTTCCTTGAGCTGCGCAACTTTGATCGCACTCGATCCGATGTCGAGCCCCACTAACTGCCGGCGGGGAGTCAGCATTGCGACAATATCGGTTTCCACAAGCTTTTTGAGCGAAGTCAACATGTGATGTCTGCCACTCTACACGACAGTCTTTCGAGCACGAATAACTTTCTCGATTTCATCCACATTCTTTCTCGTGTACAGTCGCCAGTTCCTCCAATCCCGAGCAGGTTGGGTAATGACACCCTCCCTTTCCCAGCGAAAGAGCGTCGCCTTGGAAATGTCGAAAAAGTCGCATATCTGATAGGCCTTGAAGCCTTCCTGGCTCGAAGTGTATTTAGATCTTTTCACTTTAGTATTATTACTAGTTAGGATGCCTTTGATTGCTAACGAAGCTAAGTATAGTCAATATGCTCCACCTGTCAAGGAAGGGATCGGCAGCGGGAAGTTACGGCGGGAAAACGATGGCGGTTATTCGAGCAACGGCCTACGTTTTGTCGATATCTCGGTGCTTAAGGCCTACTTCGTACCCCAGCGCGGCAAGGCGTTCTTGGAGACGGCTGGCGACCGCGACCGAGCGATGACGTCCACCGGTACATCCGATACCGATGGTCAGATAACTACGTCGCTCTCGCTGGAATAGCGGCAAAAGAAACTTCAGCAGGCCTTCGAGGTGTTCCAGGAGTGAAACGGCTTCGGGATCTGTCAGAACGAAGGTTCGGACCAGCGGATCGTCTCCTGGAAGCGGCTTGAGCTCGGGCACGAAAAACGGATTCTTAAGGAATCGTACATCAAACAACAAATCGATATCGTACGGCACTCCGAATTTATATCCGAAGGTCATGAGTGAGATCGTCAGTCGCCTGTCCGATGACTCCCGTTGAAACTGCTTTGCCAGCAACTCACCCAGCTCATGGACCG
This sequence comes from Nitrospira sp., assembly GCA_037445435.1. Lineage (GTDB taxonomy): Bacteria > Nitrospirota > Nitrospiria > Nitrospirales > Nitrospiraceae > Nitrospira_D. Next base: position 5,843 of record JBBIKN010000166.1, read on the forward strand.
TCAAATCCGAAGTATCGATGATTCGATCGGCCCGGCATCGGAGTTCGGCTACACGCTCCTTTTCGAACCGGATCCCATCCAAGACAGGGAGATGGGGCAACAGTGGGTGGGGGCGCCTCGACTCTGAAAATCGTCTGATCAATACCTCCTCACGTGCCTCAAGAAACAGCAACTGAACGGCATGACCCAGAGCTTTGACCTTCTCCAAAATACCGACAAAGTCAGAGAAAAATGCACGCTCCCTAATGTCAATCCCAAGAGCAACGTTGGAAATTTCGCTATGTTGCTGATTGCAAAGATCAACAAATGTCGGAAGTAGGGCGAGGGGAAGATTATCGATGCAGAAATATCCGGCATCCTCAAATGCCTTGAGAGCGTAGGTTTTACCGGAGCCGGACAATCCACTGATAATGACGAGATTCAGCCGGGCCATGAGGTCGTAATTACTT
>JBBIKN010000167.1:0-6218 GCA_037445435.1 Nitrospira sp.
AATTTTTAATCCGTCTCAAGCGTCTCTCTGGTGAGGTGGGAACAACTTTGCCGAAAGGCACCTCGCCCGCTGTAGAACTCGCCGCCAAGATGGTTATCAAGAAACACGGAAGAGAGCGACTCGAATCAGTAGCGAAACTGCATTTCAAGACTACTCAATCCATATTGACTGGGCTGACCTGATTTTCCACTGACACCCTATTAGGCATTATGCCCTGACGCACACTGCGATCAGGCCTGACGGCTTGCCGAGTTAAAATATACCACGCATGTGATCCTACACTTGACGTGAAGAGAGCACTGCATCCATTCTGTGCCGACCGTTGTTAGGGGCTCAAGGGGCAGTGAAGAATTAATCATGCTTGGCTATTCTGTGCCTCTACACAAAATAGGCTTGCTTGGTCTTATCATCGCCTTTCTCCTCACTTTACTTCCGTTTCTGTTCTTTGAAATCCTCAGAGTCTTCTACGCCACCCCTATCGACGGCAACGAGGGGTTTATGACGATTCATACCAACAGATTCCTTGCCGGCCGATCATTATATGAGGTGCCTTCTTCAGGTGTTCTACTTACTCCAGAAAATTATCCCCCTTTGTCCTTTGTTGTTGTTGGCACACTCAGCTACTTCACAGGTTCGATCCTTCTTACCGGAAGACTTGTTTCTCTCTTGTCATTCCTGTTTTCAGCCTATCTGATTTACGGAATAGTTTTGAATCTTAGTTTTATACGGTCTGCCGCGGTATTAGGGGCACTCTTATGGATTGCTCTGATGGTACAACATGCAGGGCACTATGTTGGAACGTACGATCCACAAATGTTTGGCCATGTTTTTTCACTGGCTGCCTTATACTTATACTCAAAGTGGATCGACGAACTAACTCCTAAAAAAGTCTGTGCACTGGCCTTCCTGTGCTGCTGGGCACTGTTTATCAAACATCTTCTGATCGCAGTTCCGATCACTCTGGCAATCACACTTTGCGTTACCAACAGAAAGGCTTTTGTCATTTTTGATTTTGCTGGGGCAGCATTTTTCATGATGTTGATCATCGGATCCTGGATTTATGGAGGCGAAGCTTTTTTCTCAAACTTTTTGGAATTCGACCGTCCGGCATCGATTGAAAGAATGAATCGGACGATACTAAAGATTTTTCACTGGTATCATCTTTGGGTTCTATTTTTCCCTTTTATTATGCTTTTCTTTCAGCGCCAATCCACAAAATGGCTGTTTATCCTGATATATTTTCCATTCTCACTGCTGCTTGGTGCTTATGCTTCTCGTGGTGCCGGCGTAGATATCAACGCCTGGTTTGATTTCTTTATGGCTGCAGCCGTTGTTTTTGGGATAACCGCTGCCGAACATCAGAAGGAGGCCGTACATAAATCTGCCTTTAGGCCCGTGCAGGAGATCAATCATCACACGCCGAGATCAGCCATACGGGTCGCTCGGCAAAATCCAATTGTGACATATGGAATCCTCGCTCTTTGCCTCCTGCCTTTCCTGCACAACTTGAAGGCGAAGCTTACGCCGGTTTTGAGTTACGAAGAACTATCCCAACAAGAAGCGGCGTACAAAAAAGACGTTGTGCTTCTAAAGTCTATTCCAGGACCTGTGCTATATGAAGAACTTCTGCTTGGATTCGAGGCAGGGAAAGAGTTTTTGGTTGACACACATAATGTCGCTCGGATGATCACTTCCGGACGCATACCCGAAGACATTTTGCTTGACCCGATTCGGAGTAAATATTTTAGTGCTGTTGTCCTCAACTTTGATGTTGAAAAAGCGCTAGCTAAGCGTAGCAACTCGATCTCCGAACAATGGACGCACAATACACTTACAACCATCCGAGATAATTATAGGATGCTCGCTCCAGATAGTTCCCACCAGCACTTTTTTTATCTACCTCGTTAGAGAAAGAGCTAACCTTTCCCAATTTGCTGCAGCCACGAAAGGGGAGACGGTCAATCGGTACGCACAGAGCGTCGAGACGTGGTAGGAACCGATCAATTATCGCGCAACGATTAGCCCGGACAATGCAAGAGTAAGCCTCGCAATCCTAGAACCTTCTCAAAATTGTTTGAGGAGCATCGTGATGCAGGCCAGCTGCACGAACCCCAGGAAGTTGGTGCGTAATACTCCCAGCGAATGAGAAGCCGACGCTTCCATTGGAGCCAGACAAAGAAGCGTTCGTACCGTCGAAGGTGGCGCCCATCTTGGGTCTTGAGTTTCCGGGTGGAGCGATGCGGGGCAATCAGGTTTACACCGTCTTGTTTGAGATCGGCCTCCAGGCCGTCGCAGTCATAGGCACGATCGCCAATGAGATGTTCTGGCTTCGCCTCCAGCATGTAGCAGTCGAAACTGAGTTGCATGCCCTTCCCACGTTTCGTGAAGCCCACGGACTCGCCGCCGCCCTTCGCCGCGGCAAAGGTGGCATCGATAAAGCTCTCGCGCTCGTCAATCGCCCCTTCTTCCCGCCGCATGTTTGCCAGTTGGACCTCCCGCAGCACCTCCTGCTGACACCATTGTTGAAATCGGTGATGGACGGTTTTGTAATTCGGATGGCATTGGGGCAGCAGAGACCACTGCGCGCCGGTATTCAGAATCCAGAGCACCGCTTCCAAGACCGCCCGGGTGGGGACGGGCTTCCGCCCCGGACGGGAATCCGGGCTATGCTCTTCGGGAAAGTGTTCCCGAATCCGTTCCCATTGATCGTCGCGCAGCCGCAGCATGTCCGGACTTATACGTATGGAAGTTCATGCCGTCAACTATTTTGAGATAGGTTCTACTCAATTCATATTGACTGGGCTGGCCTGATTGTTCACTGAGATCTTCATGAATGGAGACCCTACTCCGATACACCCACGTGCCAGCAAAACATCGCTCCTTGACAATGCCGGTACGAAAAATGGATCGTCCTGGCATGACTCAGGGTAATCGCGTCACAACTAACAATCGCCTCGTGCAGTTAGAACAAACCGTTTCATCGTGACACACAACCGCCGTGAAATACATGGCATGGGAGCCACGTATATCCGTGCATCTGTTGCCTATTATTTATGATGTGGTCAGCAATGCGGCTAAGCGAAGAGCATATTTGATCGATTTCAACCATCATGGCTGTCTCCTATTGAAACACCAACAGGTGAGTTTGGAACTAAGCCTGAGCACGGATGAATCTATTGTGAAATCATACTGATACTGCCTTTTCGATAAATGCAAATCCAAGGATGTGCGTCGTGAAGTTGTCCAACAATGAAACGATGTTCTGCTTCATTTCGCTAACACACTATTGTTTCACGCACTTCCACAAGGCATACGAATTGAAGGACATAGCATAGTGCACAAAGTCGAGTGCGGGCGGACCACTTGAACCAACAGGGTAACCGCCAACGAAGGGACACCCATGCGGAGAATGAGCGAGAGAACCTGAGATTAACGATGCCGAACGGATTCACGAACGTGCCGGATTGGTTTGCCTGGGAAAACGCCGGCGGCGGTATTGCCGTCGGTGACTTGAGCAGTACTGGTCGTCAAGATCTCGTCATCCTCATGGTGGACGATCCACCCGGTAAGAATCGCGGTCTGTATCGCGTGGGCAAGAGCCTTGATGCTGCCGGAAAACCCACGGCAGGTTGGGGCCCTTGGATCGATATTCCGGACTGGTTCTCGTTCGAGAATCAGGGCGCTGGACTCGCCTTATGGGATCTGAACGGAGACGGGCGGCTCGATCTCCTCATGTTCATGATCGATGCGCCCCAGGGGCAGAATCAGGCGTTTTATCGGATCGGCCGATCACTGGACGACGATGGCCACGTCACCGGCGGCTGGAGCGACTGGATCGGGATCCCCGATTGGTTCCCGTGGGAGAACCAGCATGGAGCCATCGCGGTCAGCGATCTTGACGACGATGGCCGTCCGGAATTGATCGTCTTCATGATCGACAACCCTCAGCAACAGAACCAGGCCTATTACCGCATCGGGAAACGACTCGATGCCGACGGCGGTGTTACCGCCGGCTGGACCGGTTGGCATCAAGTGCCGGACTGGTTCTCTTGGGAAAATCAGGGTGCCGGTGTCGCGGTGGTCGATGGAAAGCAAGCCGGCGATCATGATCTCATCGTCTTCCAGATTGACAACCCGATTCAACAGAACCAGGCGTTCTTTAAACGCGCGACACGCTTGCAGATCACCGGCGACGTGGACAGCTGGGGACCATGGATGGGTGTCCCCGGTTGGTTCTCGTGGGAAAACCAGGGCGGTGGACTTGCAATGGGCAGACTCGGTGGCCGCCGTAAGCTGTTTGTGCTGAACATCGACAATCCTCCGCAACAGAATGCCGGCCTGTACGAGGTCCTCGATCTGGATCCCGATCCGGCACGCGAGGGACAATGGGAGGTCATGCCGTTCAAATCCGGCGTCCTCGCCGTGCATGCCGCCTTGTTGCCCACGGGGAAAGTGCTGTTTTTTGCCGGCTCAGGAAGCAGTGCCGTACGTTTTGCCAGCCCCGACTTCGGCAACGAAGCGAAGGGCATCTTCACAAGCGTCGTATGGGACCCGGCAGCCCCATCGGGGCCAGGAGCGTCGAATTTCTCGCACCCGGCCACACTACGGACTCCCGACGGCAAAGTCTTCGATTTCTTCTGCGGCGGCGATGCGTTTCTGCCGGACGGCCGTATGCTCTCGGCCGGCGGCACGTTGGGCTACAACCCGTTCAAAGGCCGCGCAGAGGTGGCCGTCTTCGACCCCTTCAAAGAATCATGGGCATTCGTCAAAAAGATGCAGCATGGCCGCTGGTATCCGACGCTCATCACGATGGGCGATGGCCGAATCCTGGCTACCACCGGTCTCAACGAAGCAGGAAACGGCCATAACCAAGCCGTGGAACTATACTCGGCAGCTACCGATTCGTGGCAGCCACTGCATCTACCGCCAGGATTCCCCGGTTTGCCGTTGTACGCGCATCTCTTCCTGATGCAGGACGGTCGTGTCTTTTTCTCAGGCGGACGGATGGACGACCCCCTTCAGGTCGAACCCTGCGTGCTGAATCTCGCCCAGAACCTGATCGGCCTCACGTTTGTCCCAGATCTGCTCGATCCTGTGCTACGGAACCAGTCCGCCAGTGTGCTGCTTCCGCCGGCACAGGATCAGAAGGTGCTCATCATGGGCGGCGGGCCCGTGGGCAAGGCCGACCAGACCGACGCGACCGGGATGGTGAGCATCGTGGACTTGAAGCAGACGCATCCCAACTATGTCGCAGCCGAGCCCATGTTGCTGCCTCGGCTGCATTTGAATGCCGTGCTCCTACCGGACCGGACGGTGTTCGTCACTGGTGGATCGCTCAAACAGGAAGACGAGCCGCTCGCCCGACTGCAGCCCGAGGTCTATGATCCGGCGACGGGGCAATGGCGGTTGATGGCCGCCGCGACCATCCCACGTCTTTATCACTCGACAGCCTTGCTCTTGCCCGATGGACGCGTGGTTGCCGCTGGTGGGAATCCCGAAGGCGGGCACTCGGTGGCCTGGGACCCGCCTGACCCAGAAGAGGAGATGCGCATCGAAGTCTTCAGTCCGCCATACCTCTTCAAAGGCCCGCGCCCCACCATCGGTACCGTGGTCACTGAATGGACCTACAGCCAGCAAGTGTCCGTGCAGACACCGCAAGCAGCCGAGATCCGCTGGGCGCATTTGATGAAAGGCGGAGTGACCACGCATTCGTTCGATTGCGAGCAGCGGCTCGTCGATCTTCCGATCGTGATTCGCAACGCAACATCGTTGCGGCTCGCGGTACCAGCAAACCGGAACCTCGCCCCACCCGGTTGGTACATGCTCTTCATTGTCGACACGAACGGTGTGCCTTCCGTGGCAACCTGGGTGCACCTGACCTAACCGATGGAGGCAAGCCCGGCAATCACGCCAAAACCACTGCATTCTTGATTTATGCTCCTGTTGTAAATGATAGCTATTTCACTAATACTAATAGGTTAGAGAGTCGGGCAGACTATGACCTATCCGGCAATCGGCTGACTACGGCCAGAAGTAGAGATCAGCACCGGAGCTGGCGTCCGTATGGTTTCTGCCTTCAACCTGACCGTCTACTAAACCGATTCTCTTACTTTGAGATCCGCGGGCTTATCTTAATGCTTGGAAGCCTCGATGAGCGGTTCTGCTTCCCAATGCTGACGCCACGATGTATTCCTCGAATACCACGCCCCGGGGAGGAT